>DAHUZE010000096.1 GCA_027306755.1 Acidimicrobiaceae bacterium
AGGAGGGTGGCCACGGCCGCCGCCGCCAGCACAAGGCCTGCGCTCACCGCGAAGCCCGTCGCGTAGCCGTGCACCGGCGCAGCCTGCGCGACACGGGCTCTACCTGCGTGGGCCAGGGCGAACGCTGCGGCGGCATTGGCCGCCAGGGTGTTGAGCAGCGCCGTGCCGAGCGAGCTCCCCACCTGCTGGGTCGTGTTGACGAGGGCGCTGGCCACCCCGGCATTGGTCGCGTCCACGCCCACCAGGGCCGTCGAGCTCATCGGGACGAAGGCGACGCCCATCCCCAGGCTGGCCACCACCTCCGCAGGGAGGATCCCCGTGGCGAAGCTGGTGCCGAGATGGATCCGGACGAGCCACGCCATGCCCAGGCCGGCCAGGACCAGCCCGCCCGCCATGAGCGGCCGGGCCCCGGCCCGCGGCAGGAGCCGGCTCGACAGGGAGGCGCCCACGATGATGCCGATGGAGAACGGGAGGAAGGCGAACCCGGTGGTGAGCGCCGAGTAGTGCAGGGTTCCCTGGAAGAAGTACGTGAGGAACAGAAAGGCGCCCAGCATGGCGCTGCCGGCCAGCAGCGAGGCGAGGAAGGCGCCGCCCCGGTTGCGGTCCAGCACCACCTTGACCGGGAGCAGCGGGTTGCTGGACCGGAGCTCGATCCCGACGAAGAGGGCCAGCCCGGCAACCGCCGACGCCAGGAGGGCGACGGTGGCCGGTGCGCCCCATCCCGAGGTGCCGGCGGTGGTGAAGCCGTAAACGAGGAGGAACAGCGCCCCGGTTGCAGCCGCAGCCCCGGCCAGGTCGTAGCGGCCGTCGCGCCGGCCCTCCCCGGTGGGCAGCACCCGCCGGCTCGCAACCGCGGCCAGCGCGGCAATCGGCACGTTGATCAGCAGGGTCCACCGCCACGAGGCGAACTGGGTGAGCGTGCCGCCCAGCACCAGGCCGAGCGCAGCGCCGCTGCCGGCCACGGCCCCGTACACGCCGAAGGCCCGAGCCCGCTCCTTCGTCTCCGTGAACGTGGTGGTGAGCAGGGACAGGGCGGCCGGAGCCATGGCCGCGGCGAACGCACCCTGCAGCGCCCGGGCGCCGAAGAGCATGGCAGCGTTCTGCGCCAGGCCGCCCAGCGCGGAGGCGCCGGCAAAGCCGAGGAGGCCAGTGATGAAGGTCCTCCGCCGGCCCAGGTAGTCGGCGATCCGGCCGCCGAGAAGGAGGAGCGAACCGAAGGCGAGGGTGTAGGACGTCATCACCCACTGGCGGTTCGCCACCGAGATGTGGAGGGCGTGCTGCGCTGAGGGGAGCGCCACCACCACCACAGAGGCGTCCAGGACGATCATGAGCTGGGCTGCGGCGATGACCATGAGGGCAAGGAGCTTGCGGCGGTTTGGGGTGGCTCGGGTCAGGGGGAGCGGGGCGACGACGGCCATGGGTGGCCACCTCCTCTGGGTAGGAGTACAATGCGGAACGGTGGCTCCGCTTAGAGGGAAACTATACGGAGGGGTGGTTCCGGTTGTCAACCGGATCCGTGCCCTCAGGGGCCCCGGCCGTGGCTGAGCACCCGCCGTCGGCGCAGACCGGCCCGCGCGTGGCACGTCGGACGGTGGCGCCGGATGCCCGGGATGCGCCGGATGCGGCGCAGGTGCCCGATGACCGTCCGATGCGTGCCGATGCCCGGCGAAACCGCCAGCGCATCCTGGATGCCGCCGCCGCCACGTTCGCCGCCGAGGGCATCGCCGTCCCCGTTGACGAGGTCGCCCGCCGTGCCGGGGTGGGCGTGGGCACGCTCTACCGCCACTTCCCGACCAAGGAGGCGCTCTTCGAGGCCATCGTCATCGACCGGGTCGACACGTTGCTGGCCAGCGCCAGCGTCGTGGACGAGAGCCAGGACCCCGCCGGTGCCCTCTTCTCCTTCCTTGCCAAGATGGCCGGTGACGTGTCGTCCAAGCACGACCTGCTCGACGCCTTGAGCCGTGCGGGCGTGGAGCTCAAGGAGCGGTGGGGATCCAAGTTCGACCAGCTGCGCGCTGCCATCGACGTGTTGCGCCAGCGGGCCGTGGACGGCGGGGCCGTGCGGGCCGACGTGGGGACCGACGAGCTCCTGAGCCTGGTGGTGGGCGTGTGCCTGGGGTCCAAGGAGATCGGTGCTGCCCACGGCTGCGATCGGATGCTGCGGGTGGTGTGCGACGGCCTTCGCACCCGGGCGGCGGCGGAGGCGTAAGCCGGGAGCCCGGCGCCTTCAGGATTGCCCGGGCGACGACTCTCCCTGCGCCCGGCGGGGCCGTCGGCGCACCGGCCTCCCCTCGGTGCCCTCGGCGCCAGCAGCGTCCGCTTCGAGCATCGCGGCCACGGTGGACAGCACGTCCCGGGCGGCCTGGAGGCTCTCCCGGTCTGGCCGGGAGAGCCGGGCGATCACCGACGCCACGGCGCCGGTCCTCCGGTCGTACCAGTCGACGACTGTGCGGGCGGCCGCCGGGGCCAGGGCTAGCTGGGCCACCCGCCGGTCGTCCCGATCGGCCGTGCGCACGACGATCCCGGCGTCGATGAGCTGGCCTACGAGCGTACTGACGGTGTTGGGTGCCAGCCTGAGGTCCTCGGCCGCGTCCGCCACCGATATCCCGGGGTGCCGGCGCACCGTGCGCACCAGTTCCAGCTGCGATCCGGTCAGGTTCGACAGCAGGGCCGGACGGCGCGAGACCCTCCTCGCCGTCCGGCGGACGGCGGCCATGGCGTCCAGCACCCCCTGGGCGAGGTCGTCCGGGTCGGCGATCTCCGGCTCCGCCGGGGAGTGGGCATGCGAGGCGAAGACCCGTCGCGCATGCGGGCCGCCCCGCTCGCCGTGGTCGGCGCGCCGGGGCGGTCCGGTGGACGGGGGCTCGAGACCGCTTCCGGGCATCGGGCTCATTCTATTTCTGCGCCAGAGCCATTCGACCGGGAAGCGGCCGCCCGGCTAGGCGGCTCGAAACGCAGCCACCCGGTCAGGCGGCCAGCGGGACGTCATCGGCTGCTGCCGGCGAGCCCATGCCCGTCTCCGGCACGGGCTGCAGCCGCAGCGCTCGGGCGTGTCCCCGCTCGAGGCGGGACTCGATGCGCATGGCTGCAAGAAGGGGGACGGCGGCAACAGCCACACCGTGGATCATGAAGGGAATGCTGATGGAGAAGAGGATCATCGTGCGCCGGCTGATCGTGCGATCAGCCGTACCGTTCCTTTCTCTGGTCCGTTCCGGCTCGTTCCGACACTGACCATCGTGGCGGACGAGCCCGGCACCGGCCGCCGAGGCAGCTGTGAGCCGGGTGTGAACCGCGCCGGTGCGGGGGAGGCAGCGCGGGTGGCTCACGGCATCCTGGCGCGGAGGGCTCGCGCACCGTGCCGCTCGCCCGGCGCTCCCAGCGGAACTGCCTTTTGATCGGATCCTTAGGCGATTGCCAGAGAGACCTTATGCAGCGCCCGTTGACTGGGCAACGGAGGGCACCGCGCCTTCCGGCGCCGGGCGCGAGCCGGGCGTGTGCACGAAAGGAACAACGGATGAAACTTCGACATCCCATCGTGGCAGCCGGCGTGACCGCCGGGGCCTTGGGACTGAGCCTCGGAGCAAGCATGCTGGTTGCCGGGGCGAGCACGCCCACCACCCCGTCCACGCATGCGGCCACCACGGCGAGCACGTCGGGCACGACAACTACCTCGGGGACCTCGGGAACCTCGGGAACCTCGGGGTCCAGTTCGTCCAGCGGCTCCAGCTCGAGCGGGAGCTCATCCACCGGGACAGCGACGCACCACTGCCCGAGCACAGGAACCTCGGGAAGCAGCTCGAGCAACGGGACCTCGTCCTCGAGCACGAGCACCTCGGTGTTGTCGGCGTGAACCTGCCGTAGCGCCGGGCGGTGGGGGGTCAGTCCGGGGCCGCGCCAGAGCCCGGGGCCACGCCTGAGCCCGGGGCGCCCCCCCCGCTCCCGGCTCCTCGACGGCTGTGGACGGATGGACCAGCGGCAGGTCCACGCTGAAGGTGGCGCCGGCCCCCGAGGACCGAAGACACCTCGACCGTCCCGCCGTGGGGCGATGAACCGGCGCATGCGCTTCTCGGACGCCCGCAGGCTCGCCTCGGTCCGATCCTGCTGAGCGAAGGCGGCCTCGATCCGCTCCAGCATCACGTTGAACGCCCGGCCCACTCATCCGAGCTCCGTCTGCGCCGCGTCACCGGGCACGCGCTCGGTCAGCTGCCCGGCAGTGATGGCGTCGGCCGTCCGCTCGATGTCGCGCAGCGGATGCAGGCTGGTCCGCACGAGGAGCCACCCGAGGATCAACGCCACCACCAACGCGCCCGCGGTCACCACGATCTCCACGTTGCGCAGCGTCCCCAGCGTCACGTCGGTCCCCGTGACGGGAACCGCGATGACGAGGGTGCCGCCCGCGTCCGGTCCGGTCCAGAAGATGGAGGCCCGCACGCGGTACTCCTGGTCGCCCCGAACGGCTGCCCCGCTGAAGTAGACACGCTTCTCGTGGTCCCCGCTGGTGGCGGCAGCGGCCATGCCGCGGATGGCTCCGCCGGCGTGGCGGCTCGGCCCGGTGGTCAGCTGGCCGCTTGCAGGTGCTCGAGCACCGTGCGCATGGCCTTGGTGTGGATCTTGCAGACCCAGCTCTCGCTCACCCCCAGGATCTCGCCAATCTCCTTGAGGGTCTGCTCCGCGAAGTAGTACCGGAGCAGCACCTGTTGCTCCCTTGTGGGAAGGGCGGCCACGCTCTCCCGCACGAGGCGGAGCTCCTCGGCTCGCTCAATGGCCTCCGCAGGGTCGTTGGTGACGTCGACCAACTGTTCGGCGAGCGGATCCAACGAGGAGATCGAGCCCCGCAAGACGTCCATCGACAGCGCTGCGAACGCGCTGGCCGAAAGCCCGAGCTCGCGCCTCAGCTCGTTGGGGGTGGGGGACCGGCGGAGCTTGGCCTCGAGGGTGGCCGAAGCCTCCTCCAGGGCGCGCTGGCGGGCGCGGACGGAGCGGGGCGCCCAGTCACTGGCCCGCACGGCGTCCAGGATGGAACCGCGGATCCGGGGAATGGCGAACGTCTCGAAGCGGGCACCGCGCACGGGATCGAAGCGCTCGATGGCGTCGATGAGCCCGAACACCCCGTGCTGCGCCAGGTTCTCGCCCTCGACGTGGCGGGGGAGCAGCGCTTTCATGCGCGCCACCACGTAACCCACCAGCGAGAGGTACGACTCGATCAGCGCCGCGCGATCGGCGGCACGCCGGTGAGCCAGGTAGCTCGCCCAGAGCTCGTGCGCCCCGCCATCGGGTATCGCCCGGCGGTCTTGGAATCCGGCCTGTCCTCTCGGCGAGGAGGTAGCCGTGTCGACCATGCGCCTGACTCTCCCCTCGTCCGTCCCGGCTGGGTCCAGGTGAGCTGGGTGCACTTGAAGGGCAAGCTACACCGGTGACGAAGCAATCTGGCGAATGCCCCGAGGGCGCCGGCAACGCTGCGGGCACAAAGGGTCACGTCCCGCCCGGGACCCGGTCGCGCCTTGCGGCGGGCACGGCCCGGTCAGTGCTTGGTGACGAGGGCGGCGACCGCGGCGGCCCAGCGCGCCGGCGTCGCCGGCTCGTCGTCCAGCCGTGCGACGGGGATGCCGAGAGACAAGATCGCCGCCGGAGTGGCCGTTGCCGATGCCTCGGTCACGACGAGCGCGTCCACGCCGCCGATGGCCGCGATCCACCGCCGGACATCGTCGGGCTTGGTGGTCGCGGACGCCATGCCCCACACGCACGACGGCCGCAGCGCCCGCAGGACCTGGCGGGTCCATCGTTGGTCGGTGCCGAGCGGTGGCGCGTACACCGCGACCACGCCCGCCCGGTCCCGTCGCCACCCGGGGCTCATGGCCGCCGCCTGCGAGGCGGTGCGGACCCGGTACTCGGGGCGGGCATGGCGATCGCTCGCGTTGGCGGACGCCACAGCGACCTCGTCGCGCGGGCAGCCCACGGCCAGTGCGAGGGAGCTGGCGACCGGCCGCACAAGCCCGGATGCCCCCACGACGGCAACCAGGGCGCCGGCTCCCGCTGGCAGCGGTGCTGGCTCGGGCAGCGACGCGAAGATCGCCTCCACGGTCGAGTGCTCGGGGGCGAGCGGAGCGAGCGGGAGGAGCCGCTCTGGAAAGCCAGCGGCCCGAAGCAGGTCCACGATGGTCGCCCCGAGGTCCGGGGGCTCGTCGGGGTCCAAATGGATGAGGGGCAACTGCACGGCCACCGGGGCTCGGGTTTCCTCCGCGGCGCCCTCAGCAGCCTCGGCCTCTTCCTCCGCGGCGCCCTCAGCAGCCTCGGGCTCTTCCTCCGCAGCCTCCGCCGCAACGTCTTCTTCCGCGGTCGGTGCCTCCGCCACGCCCTCTGCCTGGGCGCCGGCGGCCGGAGCTGCCTCACGGCTCCGCCCGTTCCGCGTGCTCCCGTTGGTGTCGCCCGTTGTCGGGAGCGTCGTCCGGGCACCGTTGCCGTTGCCCGGTCCGAAGTGCAGCGTCGATGGCTCCGGCGGACCCAGGGGGAAGAGCGACCCGTTAGCGCCAGGCGGGACGGGCTCCTCGTTGCCGATCCTGCCGAGCTGCCCGGTTTGCGCCGCCGGCTCAGCTTCCGACTGCGCGGGCGCCGGCGGCTCAGCTGCGTCCGAGTCCACGGTGATGACGTAGACATCTCGTGCGAAGAACCCCAGCACGCCGCCCGTCCGCCGGCGTTCGGGGGGATGGATCCGAGCAGGACCGTGCTCGTCGATCACCTGCTGGAGCAGCAGCTGGAGGTCCGTGCCCTCGTAGACGACCCGGGGACCCATGCTCACAGGTCCGCTTCGTCCGACATTCCCGTGCGAACGGCTCGCATCGACCGACATGTCCCCCTGGCGAGGCGCTGCTTGCAACCGGCGGAGCGATCGCAACGCAATTGTCACCAGGATAGCCCCTTGCTGTTCGATGCGACCCGGCCAGGGTCGGACCGGTGTCTCCACGGGGTGGCGACCAGGAAGGAGTGGAACAGGTCCGGCCGGGCGACACCGGAGGCCCAAGCTCTGTTCCGTCGCCGATCGCCTGCGAGATTGCCGGTTTCCACCCGTTCAGGCCGGCTGCACCAGGGAAATCAGGCGTCTCTTGACGCTGCGGAGCAGGAAACCGTATGGTCACGGCAATCGTACGACGCGGGACCGTTCGATCGGGGGGACGCAACATCATGATTGCCAAGCTGCTGGGTCGCTCGTCCACACGCAGGATGCCGCGCCAGCGCCCGGGAACGGTTCTGCGCCCGGGAACGCCCCGGCAGCGGGGCGGGAGCGGCAGGGGGGTCCGGGCCGCGTTGGCCGCCACGGCTTGCGCCACGGTGGCCGTCGGCGCCTGGGTGCCCAGCGCCGGCGCCGCACCCGCCGTACACCGCACCAGCTCCTCGTCGCGGGCCACGGCCACATCGAACGTCGCCACCTACGCCCTGCCGGTGGGCGAGACCTTCGCGTGGATCCTTCCACTGGAGAACACCGCCAACTACGAGGACTGGGACTCCACCGTGGAGGGCGGCATGTGGTTGCCGCTGTACTCGACCGGCAAGGGGTCGAAGACCGGGATCGACTACACAACGTCCATCGGAAAGCCGCCCGTCTACTCCAACGGCAACACGACGGTCACGGTCACACTGAACCCCAACTACACCTGGTCCAATGGCCAGAAGGTGACCTCAACAGACGTGAAGTTCTACTTCCAGCTGCTCTCGGCGGGGAAGGCCACACTGGGCAACTACGTGCCGGGCGAGCTTCCGGACGATGTGACGAGCATCACGTATCCGGGCCCGGACACCTTCGTTCTGCACCTGAACCACGCTTACAACCCCACATGGTTCACCGGCAACCAGCTCACCTGGATCTACCCACTCCCGGCCCAGTCTTGGGACCGGACGTGCGCCACCTGCCCGGTCGGGAGCGCGGCGGCAACACCGTCCGGCGCCAAGAAGGTCTTCACATTCCTCATGTCCCAGTCCAAGGACACGCACACGTACACCACGAACCCGCTCTGGAAGACAGTGGACGGGCCGTGGATCATCAGCGGGTTCGACCCGGTCACCTTCCATGCGTCCTTCATCGCCAACCCGCACTACAGCGGTCCGACAAAGCCGAAGCTGTCTGGCTACCAGATCTTCAGCTACACAACAGAGTCTGCCGAGGTGAACGCCCTCCGCTCTGGCTCCATCACCTTCGGCTACCTCCCCGTCAGTGACCTGAAGGAGGCGTCGTACTTCAAGCAGAACGGGTTCGTGCTCAAGAAGTGGAGCCTGTTCTTCAACGAGGACATGGAGTTCGGCTACACGTCCAAGACATGGGGCCCCCTGGTCAAGCAGCTCTACATCCGCCAGGCGCTGCAGCACCTCGTCACAGAGAAGCTGTACATCACAAAGACGCTCCACGGCTACGGGCTGGCCGACTACGGCCCGGTGGCCAACTACCCCGGCTCCTCGTACGTGAGCCCGACACTGCGCAAGGACCCGTACCCCTACAGCCTGGCCGCCGCCAAGCGCCTGCTGGTCGCCCACGGCTGGAAGGTGAACCCCGGAGGGACCGACGTCTGCCAGCGGGCGGGGACCGGCCCGTCGGACTGCGGCGCGGGCATCAAGAAGGGCCGGGCCTTCAGCTTCCCCTTCATGTACTCGACCGGCACAACAAGCTTCCTGGCCCAGGTGTCCGCGTTCCAGACCGCGGCCAAGCAGGTGGGGATCGACGTCACCCTCAACGGCCAGACGCAGAACACCATGTTCTCCATCGCCGGGGTGTGCCCCAAGACACCGCCGTGCAAGTACGGGGTCGCCGGGTACGGCGGGTTCATGTGGGACTACGGCCAGTACCAGCTCGTGCCGTCGGGCGACAACCAGTTCGGGCAGGGGAACTTCTGGGCCGGCGGCTACTCGACAGCCAAGGCGCAGCGCCTGATCAACGCTGCTGACACGACGCCCGGGCTGCATGCCCTCTACGCCGCCGAG
This sequence comes from Acidimicrobiaceae bacterium, assembly GCA_027306755.1. Classification (GTDB taxonomy): domain Bacteria; phylum Actinomycetota; class Acidimicrobiia; order Acidimicrobiales; family RAAP-2; genus JAJYVT01. The sequence continues at coordinate 8,968 of DAHUZE010000096.1, forward strand.
AACTACCTCTCGAAGAACGTGGCCTCGCTGTGGTGGCCCCTGGCCGGCACAGTCGTGGTGGTCAAGAAGTCGCTCCAGGGATGGCAGCAGCTCAGTCCCTACTACAGCCGGAACCCGACGACGTGGTACTTCACCCACTGACGTGGTCGGCCACCCGCTAGGACGTCGCCGGGGATGACGGCCGGGGCCGACCTGGTGCTGTTCGGCGGCCCCGTCTGGACCGGCGTGCCCGGGGCGGGCGCCGCCGACGCGGTGGCGGTCCGGTCCGGCCGGATCGTGGCCGTCGGCCGGACGAAGCAGGTGCGCGAAGCCGTGGGACCGGCCGCCCAGGCGATGGACCTGAAGGGTAAGGCCGTCCTTCCGGGGTTCCAGGATGCCCACTGCCATCCGGTGGGCGGCGGGCGGCAGGGTCGGACCTGCGACCTGGGCGCGGCGCGGTCGGTGCAGGCATGCCAGGAGGTGGTCTCCCGGTTCGCACGCGAGCATCCGGACACCCCCTGGATCATCGGTGGGGGCTGGTCCATGGAGACCTTCGCCGGCGGAACGCCGTCCTCGGACCTGCTGGACGGGGTGAGCGGAGGGCGGCCCGCCTTCCTCGTCAACCGGGACGGCCACGGGGCATGGGTGAACGCACGGGCGCTCGAGATGGCCGGCATCGACGCCGCCACGCCCGATCCGCCCCACGGCCGCATCGAACGCGACGCGCAGGGCCGGCCGCAGGGAACCCTCCACGAGGGAGCCATGGACCTGGTGGCACGGATGGTGCCTGCTCCCGCGCCCGAGGAGCTGGCGGCCGCGCTTGCCGACGCCCAGGCGCATTTGCTCGGCTTGGGCGTGACCGGGTGGCAGGACGCAGCCGTGGACGCGGAAGTCCAGGCGGCCTACGAGGTGTTGGCCCGCCGCGGTGAGCTGCGGGCCCGGACGCGGCTGGCACTGTGGTGGGACAGGGAGCGCGGACTGGAGCAGATCCCCGAGCTGGTGGACCGTCGCGAGCAGCTGGCCGAGCTCGGCCTGTGCGCCGGGAGCGTCAAGATGATGCTCGACGGGGTGGTCGAGAACCACACCGCTGCCATGCTCGAGCCGTACTGTGCCCCGGCAGGCCCTTCGGGCGCCCCGCCCGGGGGATGCCGGCACGAGCTGGGCAGCGGCCGCCTCTTCATCGATCCCGAGGTGGCCGTCCGGGCGGTGGCCCTGCTTGCTGCCGAGGGCTTTCAGGTCCACTTCCATGCCATCGGGGACCGGGCCGTGCGCCTGGCCCTGGACGCGGTGGAAGGGGCGGGAGGCCGGGGCGCCAGCCCCGGGGGGGATCTCCGGCACCACGTCGCCCACATCCAGGTCGTCCATCCCGAAGACGTCCGCCGGTTCGCTGCGCTGGGGGTGGTGGCGAACGCCCAGCCGTTCTGGGCCTGCGTGGAGCCCCAGATGACAGAGCTGACGGTGCCGTTCCTCGGGTCCGAGCGCTCGGCGTGGCAGTACCCGTTCGCCAGCCTGGCCGGCACGGGCGCCCGGTTGGCCGCCGGATCGGACTGGCCGGTGTCCACGGCCGACCCCCTGGAGGAGATCGCCGTTGCCGTGGCCAGGGTCCTGCCGGAGTCGGCCCGCGAGGGGGCGGCGGCTGAAGCGCCTTTCCTCCCTGACGAGCGGCTGGCCCTGGATGCCGCCCTCCGGGCCTTCACGGCCGGGTCCGCCTTCGTGAACCACCTCGACGGCGCGACCGGGAGCGTCGAGGTGGGCAAGCAGGCCGACCTGGTGGTGCTCGAGCACGATCCGTTCGCCGTGCCCGTGGACCGCCTGCCGGAGGCCCGTGTGTGCTGCACCATCGTGGGCGGCTCGGTGGAGTTCGAGTCGGCGGCCCTCTAGCGGTGCTCCACTACATCGCGAAGCGGTTCATCCAGGCGATCGTCGTGCTGATCCTGGTGAGCTTCGTGGTCTTCGGGCTCCTCCACGTCCTGCCCGGAGGCCTGGTCCGGGCCCAGCTGGGGCCCAAGGCGTCGAGCGTTGCGGTGGCCCACCTCACGAAGCAGGAGGGTCTGACAAGACCGTTCCCCGTGCAGTACGCGGTGTGGTTCGGCCACGTGCTGCGGGGCACACTCGGCTACTCCTATCGGCAGAATTCCCCCGTCTCCACGCTGCTTGCCGAGTATTTCCCACGGACACTGCTGCTCTTCGGCATCTCCCTGCTGCTCACCATCGTGGTGTCCATCCCGCTGGGCCTGTTCCAGGGCGCCCGGCGCAACCGGGTCGAGGACTACGGCATCTCCGGGGCCCTTCTGGCCGTCTACTCCACCCCGGGGTTCCTGCTGGGGGCGATCTTGATCGTCGTCCTCAACATCCAGTTCCACATCTTCCCGTCCACCGCGCAGAGCTTCGGCCAGAGCCTGGCCACGGACGCGGACGTCCTCGTCCTGCCGGTGCTCACGCTCGCCCTCGGCAGCATCGCCTACTACAGCCGGTTCGTCCGGAGCTCGGTGGTCGACAGCCTCCTCGAGGACTACGTGCGGACGGCGCGGGCAAAGGGTGCGCGGCGCAGCCGGATCCTGTTGCGCCACGTGCTGCGGAACTCCCTGCTCCCGCTCGTCTCGGTCATCGGTATCAGCCTGCCGACAATCGTGAGCGGCACCCTCATCGTCGAGCTGCTCTTCGCGTACCCCGGCATGGGCCTCCTCTACTGGAATGCCCAGCAGATGCGCACATACCCGGTGATGCTCGGGATCGTGCTGCTGCTGGCCGTCTTCGTGATCGTGGGCAACCTCCTCGCCGACCTCGCCTACGGGGTCCTGGACCCGAGGGTCCGCTATGACTGAGGCCGCCGTCGCCTCGGTCGTTCCCGGCGTGCCGACCGAGCCGGTGACGTCACCCGGCGCCCGCAAGCGCGGCACCGTGTGGAAGGAGAACGCCCGGATCTTCGCGTCCAACCGGTTCGCCCTGGTCGGCCTCGCCGTTCTCGTCCTCGTGGTGCTGTTCTGCTTTGTGGGGCCGCTGATCTACCGCACGAACCAGACCGCCACCACACTCATCAACGCCAACCTCAGCCCCTCCGCCCAGTACCCGCTGGGAACCGACCCCGAGGGGCTCGACATCCTGGGCCGCCTCATGGTGGGCGGCCAGAGCACGATCGAGCTGGGCTTGGCTGTGGCCGTCCTCTCCACCGGCTTCGGAGCGCTCTGGGGCGCGGTGGCCGGCTACGTGGGAGGGATCTTCGACACGATCCTCATGCGGATCGTGGACATGATGCTGTCCATCCCGTTCCTCTTCTTTGCCGTGCTGCTGGCCACGCTGCTCACGCCCACCCTGCCGTTGATCATCGCCGCCATCACCATCGTGAGCTGGCCTTCGACGGCCCGCATCGTCCGGGGCGACACCCTGTCGCTGCGGACCCGTGACTACGTGACGGCGGCACGGGGGGTGGGAAGCCGCCACCTCCCGCTGATCCGGCGGCACATCATGCCCAACGCGTTCGGGTCCATCGTGGTTGTGGGCACGCTCACCGTCGCCACATCCATCCTGATCTTCACCGCCATCAGCTTCCTCGGCCTGAGCGTGCCGCCTCCGGCCACCAACTGGGGGCGGATGGCGACCATCGGGATCCAGCATCTCTACGACGGCTATTGGTGGGAGCTGTGGCCGGCGGCCATCGCCATCATCATCACGATCATCGCCGTCAACGCAATAGGGGATGGCTTCTACGACGTGGTCGACCAGCGCCACAAGGGCCGGAGCGGCTGAGCGGGCGCCCGGGACGGCTGAGCGGGCGCCCCGACCGTCCGGCGCCTAGCCGCTGCGGTAGCTGCGCTAGCCGTGCTCGGCGTCGGCGATCCCTTGGTCCGGGCCTGACCGCTGACCCGAGCCGGTCAGTCCCGGTCCAGGAGCTTCCGCCAGACGATCTCGGTCCCCATGCCCACGCAGCCGTCCACGACGGCCGACTCGGCCAGGGCGCTGACCCGGATCTGGGGGCGGAACGGGACCATCGGCTCCAGCGCCTCCGCCACGGCGGCGGCAAAGCCGGGCGCCCGGCCGATCGCCCCGCCCAGCACGATCAGCTCGGGGTCGACCACGGCCACCACTGACGCCACCGCCTGGGCGACGAGGTCAACCTCCTCCGCGACGGCCGAGGCGGCCCGCTCGTCCCCGGCGGCCGCGGCGGCGAACACGCGGACCGCGGACACCGGTCCACCCAGGCCCCGCCGGCGGGCGCCTCGCACCACGGCCGAGGCTGCCGCCGCCCGTTCGAGCCGGGCGTGGCGCCGGGCGTCCTCATCGGCTCCTGTGCGCGCTGTCCCCACCGGGAGGTAGGCGATCTCGCCGGCTGCACCGTGGACGCCCCGGTACAGGCGGCCGTCGATCACCAGCCCCATCCCGATCCCGATCCCGATGCTCACGAAGCAGAAGGTGCCGATTCCGCGGCCGTGCCCGATGTCCCTCTCCGCCAGGGCGGCCAGCGCGATGTCGTTCTCCAGCACCGTGGAGGGGCCGAAGAGCTCCCGAAGCTCCTGGGCCACGTCGGGGTGCTCCCACCCGGGCAGCCCCTGCGCCGCAGCGATGGCCCGTCGCGCCGGGTCGTAGACGCCGGGGGTGCCCACGACGACCTGACTGATGCTGGTCCGCCGGATGCCGGCGCCAGCCGCAAGCTCCTCCGCCAGGGCCATCAGCTCCAATGAGCGGCTTCCCCCGCTCTGGATGCGCACCCGCTGGTCGGCCCGGGCCCGCACCGAGCCGGAGAGGTCGACGACCGCGCCGCGCTGGTGCTCGCGCCCGACGTCGAGGCCGAGCACGAAGGCCGCGTCGGGCCGCACCTCGTAGAGAGCGGCGGCCGGCCCTCGCATACCGGTTCTCACTCCGGCCACCTGCACGAGGGCACAGCGCTCCAAGGCCGACACAGCCACCGCCACGGTCGGCTTGGAGAGCCCGGTCGTGTGGGAGAGCTCGCTGCGCGACACGGGCCCCCGGGAGCGCACCACTTCGAGCACCAGCCGCTCGTTCATGGTCCGCAGGACGTCCGGGCGCGCCGCAGCCGCGCCGCCGTTCGGTCTCCGGACAGGCGCCGGTGGCGAAGGCAACAGGAGGGGCGGTACCGGGCCGGCGCGGTCAGCGCCCCCGGCGCCGCCGGTGGCGGAGGCGGGGTCCATCACGTGGTACGTGCAGGATAGAGCCCTGGGCGGCGCCGCCGCAGGTCGGCGCCGCCGAGCGACCTCAGCCCACCGGGGATGCCACCAGGACCGGGATCTCCCGGGACGTCTTCTCCTGGTACTCGGCGTAGGGGGGGTACGCGGCCACCGCTCGCCGCCACCACTCGGCCTTCTCGGCCCCGGTGACCTCCCGGGCCACGGCGTCGAACGGCTCGGGGCCGTCTTGGATCACCAGCGCCGAGGGATCGGCCACCAGATTGAAGTACCAGTCCGGATGGTCGGGCGCACCGCCCTTGGACGCCACCAGGGCGTACTCCCCGCCGTGCTCGACCCGCATGAGGGCGAGCTTCCTGAGCTTGTGCGAGCGAGCGCCGCGGGTGGTCACGACGATGATGGGGAGACCGGTGTCGCGCAGAGTGTTCGCCCGCTGGCCGCCCGACCGCTCGTACTCGGCGACCTGTTCGGCGACCCATGATTGGGTCGATGGCTCGTACTCGCCCTCGATTGGCATGGCTGCACCGTACCCGCGCACCCCGGCGCTGACGCCATCTGGAGGTGCCGCGGCTCGTCCGGGCGGCGGTAGCGTTGCCGGCGGTCAACGGGCTCGCCAAGGACGGCGGGACGGGCGGGACGGGAAGGTGGAACGGGTGGCTGTCGAGGAGATCCAGCGGGTAGGTGTCGTCGGGTGCGGGCTGATGGGTTCGGGCATCGCCGAGGTGTGCGCTCGCGCCGGCCGCTCCGTGATCGTGGTCGAGGCGGACAGGCCGGCGGCAGACCGGGGTCGGCAGCGGGTGGAGGCGTCGCTCCGCCGTGCCGTCACGGCGGGGAAGCTGGGCGAGGAAGACGCCCAGGCCGTCCTCGCCCGTGTCGAGGTGGGCACGGACTTCGGCGCCATGGCCGACCGCCAGCTGGTGGTGGAGGCGGTGATCGAGGCCGAGCCCGAGAAGGTGCGCGTGTTCGAGACGCTGGACAAGGTGGTGGAGGCGCCGGACGCGCTGCTCACGTCCAACACCTCGTCCATCCCGATCATGAAGCTGGCCATGGCCACGCAGCGCCCCGAGCAGGTGCTCGGCCTCCACTTCTTCAACCCGGTTCCGGTGCTGCCGTTGGTGGAGGTGGTGGCGTCGCTGCTGAGCGGAGACGAGGCGGTGGCGCTGGCCGAGCGGTTCGCGGTGGAGGTCCTCGGCAAGCGGGCCATCCGGGCCAAGGATCGCGCCGGCTTCATCGTCAACGCCCTCCTCATCCCGTACCTGCTGTCGTCCATCCGCATGATGGAGTCCGGGTTCGCCACCGCCGAGGACATCGACACCGGCATGATGAAGGGCTGCGCCCACCCGATGGGCCCCCTGGCCCTGGCCGACCTGATCGGCCTGGACACCACGATGGCCGTGGCCAACTCGCTCTACGAGGAGTTCAAGGAGCCGCTGTACGCCCCGCCGCCCCTGCTTGCCCGGATGGTGGACGCCGGACTGCTGGGAAAGAAGACGGGTCGTGGCTTCTACGACTACGCGGACGGCGAGCGGCGGGCGAGCCGCTGACGTCCGAGACGCCGTGAGCGAGCGCCGCGAGGTGGCCGCCGTGGCCATGGCCGGGTTGGCCGGCCGGGCCGACTACCCCATGTACGTCGTCACCGCGCGGGACGGCGAGGAGGCCAGCGGCTGCCTGGTCGGATTCCTCACCCAGTGCAGCATCCTGCCGGCCCGGCTGCTCGTGTGCATCTCCAAGGAGAACCACACCGCCGGGGTTGCCAGCCGAGCCGGTTCGCTGGCCGTGCACCTGCTGGGCTCCGAGCAGCTGGAGCTGGCTTCGCACTTCGGTGAGCGCACCGGGGACCGGACGGACAAGTTCGCCGGGGTGCGCTGGCGCGTAGGAACCACCGGCGCCCCCGTCCTCGAGGACTGCGCGGCGTGGACCGAGGGGGTGGTCCGCCAGCGGTTCGACCTGGGCGATCATGTCGGCCACCTGCTCGACCCCGTCGCCGGCGGGGGCGGGGGAGCGCAGGGCCAGCTCTCCTTCCACGAGGTGCGCAGTCTCGACCCGGGCCACCCTCCTGGCGACCCCCGGTCCTGATCGCGCCGCTCAGTCGGTCCAGTGCAGAGCCAGCAGGGCCACGTCGTCGGCATGCGCCTGGGTGGCGAGCAGCTGGGACACGGTGTCCAGCAGCGCGGTGGCGCCGGGGACGTCCACATGCTGGACGGCCGCCGACCTGAGCCGCTCGAGGCCGGTGTCCAGGTGCTCACCCCGGCGCTCGACCAGGCCGTCGGTGTAGGCCAGCAGGGTGCTGCGCGGGGGGACGGTCACGGTGATGGTGGTGTACGGGGAGCCGGGAAGCACGCCGATCGGCACCCCGGGCGGGGGCGCCACGAACTCGGCGCCGCCGGGCGACACCACCAGGAGTGGCGGGTGGCCGGCGCTGGCCAACGTGAGCGTGTGCCCGGGGACATCCACGTGGCCGAGGAGGACGGTGGCGAAGTGCCCGTCCCGGCCGATGTCGAGCAGCTCGGTCAGCTTGCACAGGATGGTCGGCGCGTCGTCCCCCTGAGCGGCGTAGGCCCGGATGGCGTAGTGGAGGGACGCCATCGTGTTCGCGGCCGGGATGCCCCGGCCCGACACGTCGCCCACCGCGAAGATTGCGCTGTGGTCGTCGCAGCGGATGACGTCGTACCAGTCGCCGCCGATGTCCGCCGAGGGGTCCCCCGGGAGGTAGCGGGAGGCCAGGTCCAGGCCGCGGATGGGGGGCAGGTCCGCAGGGAGCAGCGCACGCTGCAGCGTCTGGGCGATGGACCGCTGCTCGGCATAGAGCCGGTGGTTCTCGACGGCCAGCGCCTCGGCGAGGTGCCGTCCGCGCACCAGCCACTCCGTCATCCCCACGCCGGCGCCCGTCAGGGCGAGGCCCAGGGCGCCCACGATCCAGGGAAGGGCCGGCAGGAGGCCCCCGCCCAACGGCCCTGAGGGCGTGGCCACGAAGTCCAGGCTGGTGTCGCCGAACGGGATCCTCGCTGATGCGGCGCCGGACAGGGGCAGGTTCGGAACGGTGGACTCGATCAGGTTGGCTCTGGTCGGATGGGCACCGAGGTAGAGGGCGAAGTTGAGCTGGTCGAAGGCGGACGACGCCGGGACGCTGGTCCGGCGCGAGGCGGGCGCCTCGAGCTCGGCGTAGACGGCGTAGCGGGGGGACGACCCGACGCTCTCGACGGCGAAGCCGAGGCGGGGGCTGCGGCCGGAGAGCAGGTCGTCCACCGCCAGCACCCCGGGCGCCCTGATGCCATCCAGGAAGGACGCCAGGCGACCCGGGATGGCCTCCAGCTTGGGCGCGATCCCCATCTGGGCCAGCTCGACCGGTCCGCCCGGCGAGAGCCGCCAGATCGAGAGGGAGCGGAACAGCGTGCCTTTGGCCGTCCCTACGTCGTGGCCGACATAGGAACGCACCGGCGCCGTGGAGCCGTGGTCCACGTCCACGATGGCGGCAGAGGTCTGGAGCGGTGTCTCGATGGCGGGCACGATCTCCCCCAGCACCGCGGCCGCCTGGCTGACCTGGGTTCGGAGCAGGTGCTGCTGGGTGTGCGCGTAGACGCTGGCGCTGAGCCACACCAGGACGGCGGTGACCGTGAGCCCTACGACTGCTGCCGCCGCGCCGACGAGATGCAGGGATCGGCGGCGCCTCCCCGCGGCGGCCGCTGCCGGTGGCCGTTCCGGGGGGTGGGTGCCGTTCCTCGCCGGCGCGTGCTCGGCAGCTGGACGGGAGGTCGACATCTGGGTGATGGAGCCCGAGGATACCTGGCCCAACGCCGGTGGCAGCCGGGCATGCCGGGAACCGCCGTGTCAGCCCGGCGGCCTCCCGAGCACGCCCACCGCGTCAGATAGCGTCGACCCCGTGCGGAGCGGATGGGCATCCCCGGTTGAAGTCGCGTACTACTCGATGGAGGTTGCGCTGGAAGACGGTGTCCCCACGTTCAGCGGGGGCCTGGGCGTGCTGGCCGGTGACCACCTGCGTGCGGCGGCCGACCGCGGGCTTCCCGTGGCGGCGGTCACCCTCCTCTACAGCCACGGGTTCTTCCACCAGGTGGTCGAGGACGGAGCGCAGCGGGAGGTGCCCGTCGACTGGGACCCCGCGGCCCGATTGGAGGACCTAGGCGTCCGGGTGCGGGTGGCCGTAGCCGGGCGCAGGGTGTGGGTGCGCGTCTGGCGCACGACAGTGGTGGGCGTGGACGGCGGCCGGGTGGCCCTGCACTTCCTGGACACGAACGTCGGGGAGAACGCCGCCGAGGACCGGGGGATCACGGACCGCCTGTACACGAGCGACCCGTACGAGCGCCTCCGCCAGGAAGCGGTGCTCGGGCTGGCCGGCCCACTGGCCCTCGAGGCGGCCGGCCACCGGTCCATCCGGGTGCACCATCTCAACGAGGGCCACGGCGCTCTCGTGCCGGTCGGCCTCCTTGCCCGACGGATGGCGGCGTCGGACCCGGGGTGGACGCTGGCCGCCGCGTTGGACGGCGGTCCCGGAAAGGAAGTGACATCGGTCCGGCGCTCCTGCGTCTTCACCACGCACACCCCCGTGCCCGCCGGGCACGACCGGTTCTCCCCCGAGGTGGCGAGGGCGGTGCTGGGCGACGCGCTCGTCGACGCCATCGGCGCGCTCGGCTGCCTGGAGGCGGACGGCTCGCTCAACATGACCGTGCTCGGCCTCTGCTTCGCGGGGTTCTTCAACGGCGTGTCCCGCAAGCATGCCGAGGTCACCAGGGCCATGTTCCCGACGCACCAGGTGGAGTCGATCACCAATGGGGTCCACACGGCCACCTGGGCGGCGCCGGCGACGGCCGCGGTCTTCGACCGGCACCTGGCGGGATGGCGGGCCGACAGCCAGTTGCTGCGCTATGCGACCGACATCCCCCTGGCGGAGCTGCGCGCCGCCCATGACGCCAACAAGCGCGCGCTGTGCGACGCGGCGCGCCGCCGGACCGGCGCAGACCTGCGCCCGGACGTCCTCACCTTGGGCATCGCCCGGCGCTTCGCCCAGTACAAGCGGAACGATCTCATCGTGTCCGACATGGAGCGGCTGGCGGCCATCGCCGAGATCGGGCCGGTGCAGGTGGTGTTCGCCGGCAAAGCCCACCCGATGGACATCGGGGCCAAGGCCATGCTCAGCCGGGTGGTGGAGGTTGCTGGCCGATCGGTCCCGCGGGTCAGCGTGGTGTTCCTCCCGGGGTACGGCATGGAGCTCGGGAAGCTTCTGTGCGCGGGCGCCGACGTGTGGCTCAACACCCCGGCTCCGCCCAACGAGGCCTCGGGCACGAGCGGGATGAAGGCGGCCGTGAACGGGGTGCCGAGCGTGAGCACGTTGGACGGCTGGTGGCTCGAGGGCTGGGTCGGCGGGACGACCGGATGGGCCATCGGCCCGGGTCACGGCGAGGGCGGGCCCGGCCCAGGCCAGGGGGGTCTCGGCCCAGGCCAGGACGGGGACGGGACAGGGGCGGGCGGAAGACCCGACGAGCTCGCCGCCGACGCCGAGTCCCTCTACCGCCTGCTCGAGGAGGCTGTGGTCCCCGGGTACTACAAGGATCCCGACGGCCTCATCGCGATGGGCCGCCAGGCCATCGCCCTCAACGGCTCGTTCTTTTCGGCCCACCGCATGGTCGACGAGTACGCTCGCCGGGCCTACCGGGAGCGGCCGGCCGGCTGAGCTGCGGCGGTGCGGGGCCCCGGGATGCCGTCCGCCCGCAGCGGGTATGACGTGGGGACGCCGGCGACGTCGTGCGCGCCCGGACGCACGGTGCTGAGCCCTGGCTTCCGGTCGGCCGCGCGGCGGCGGAAGGAGGGTTGGAGATGAGGGCAGACGGTGGCTGAGACGATCGAGGCGTGGCCCGGGCGCCCCTACCCGCTGGGGGCGACCTACGACGGGGCCGGGACCAACTTCTCGGTGTTCTCGGAGGTGGCGGAGCGCGTCGAGCTCTGCCTGGTGGCCGATGACGGCACCGAGCGGCGGATCGTGCTGGACGAGGTCGATGCCCACTGCTGGCACGCGTACCTGCCGGGCGTCGGGCCGGGCCAGTGCTACGGGTACCGGGTCCAGGGTCCCTGGGATCCCGCCCAGGGGCTGCGCTGCAACCCGAACAAGCTGCTCCTGGACCCCTACGCAAAGGCTGTGACCGGCGAGGTGGACTGGAACCCCGCGTGCTTCGGCTACGTGATGGGAGACGAGGACGCGCGGAACGACCTGGACAGCGCTCCGCACGTTCCGAAGGGCGTCGTGCACAACCCCTACTTCGACTGGGGGGCGGACCGGCCGCCGGCAACGCCCCTGCACGAGAGCGTCATCTACGAGACCCACGTCAAGGGGTTCACCGTCCAGCACCCCGAGATTCCCGAGGCGCTGCGCGGCACCTACGCCGGCATCGGGCACCCGGTGGCCGTGGACTACCTCGCCAACCTGGGCGTGACGGCGGTCGAGCTCATGCCGGTGCACCAGTTCGTGCACGATGCCCACCTGGTCGAGCGCGGGCTACGGAACTACTGGGGGTACAACTCCATCGGCTTCTTCGCCCCGCACAACGGCTATGCGTCGGGCGGACGCGGGGAGCAGGTGCAGGAGTTCAAGGCGATGGTGCGGGCCCTGCACGAGGCCGGCATCGAGGTCATCCTGGACGTCGTCTACAACCACACGGCCGAAGGCAACCACCTGGGGCCGGTGCTGTCGTTCAAGGGCATCGACAACCACGCGTACTACCGGCTGGTCCCCGACGATCCCCTCCACTACTACGACACCACCGGGACCGGCAACAGCTTCAACGTCCGCCACCCCCGGAGCCTGCAGCTGATCATGGACTCGTTGCGGTACTGGGTGACCGAGATGCACGTTGACGGGTTCCGGTTCGACCTGGCCGCGACCCTGGCCCGCCAGTTCCACGAGGTGGACCGGCTGTCGGCGTTCTTCGACCTCATCGAGCAGGACCCGGTCGTGAGCCAGGTCAAGCTCATCGCCGAGCCCTGGGACGTGGGGGACGGCGGCTACCAGGTCGGCAACTTCCCTCCTGTGTGGTCGGAGTGGAACGGGAAGTTCCGTGACACCGTGCGGGATTTCTGGCGCGGGGAGCCGGCCACGGTGCCCGAGCTGGCGTCGCGGCTCACGGGAAGCTCGGACCTCTACCAGTCGGACTCGCGCCGGCCGGTGGCCAGCATCAACTTCGTCACCGCGCACGACGGGTTCACCCTGGCCGACCTGGTGTCGTACAACGAGAAGCACAACGAGGCCAACGGCGAGGGCAACCGGGACGGTGAGGGCTTCAACCGGTCGTGGAACTGCGGGGCCGAGGGGCCGACCGACGAAGCTGCGGTCCAGGATCTCCGCCGGTGTCAGCAGCGCAACCTGCTGGCCACCCTGCTTCTCTCCCAGGGCGTTCCCATGGTGCTCGGCGGCGACGAGATCGGCCGCACCCAGCAAGGCAACAACAACGCCTACTGCCAGGACAACGACATCTCCTGGTACGACTGGGACCGGGTGGACGAGCCGCTCCTCGCCTTCACGCAGGCGCTCATCGCCGTGCGGAAGGCACACCCGGCCTTCCGGCGCCGCCGGTGGTTCCAGGGGCGCCCCATCCGTGGGACGGTGGACATCGGCTGGTACCGCCCGGACGGCCAGGAGATGGACGATGCCGACTGGGAGTCCGGGTTCGCCCGCTCCGTCGCACTGTTCCTCAACGGTGAGGCCATCCCGGGGCGTGACGAGCGGGGGCGCACGATCTCCGACGACTGGTTCTTCGTGGCGCTGAATGCCCACGACGAGCCGATCGATTGGACGCTCCCGGCCCACGGGGTCCGGCGCTGGGAGGTCCTCCTGGACACCGCGGAGGCCGCCAGCGGTCCGACGGCGAACCCGGCAGGGGCCCGCCGCGGCGCAGCGGGGGCGAGGCGTTCTCCGACCCGCCGCGTGGTCCATGCCGGCAAGACCCGCCGGGTGCTTCCGCGCTCGTGCGTCGTCCTCACCGCGGTGGACCTGGACGCCGGCCGCTGAGCTCCCGCCGCGGCCCCTCCGCGGCGGGTTGCGCCGTCCCGTGCCACAATCCGGCCGGTGGGCGACCAGGGCGCAGTGGGGCACGAGAAGTCGGTGGTCGCCCGGGCGGCGGCCGGCCTTGTCGAGCCCGGCATGACCGTCGGGCTCGGGACGGGGTCCACCGTCGCCCACCTCCTGTCGGCGCTCGTCCGGCGGGGGACGCCGGCAACCTACGTGGCGACGTCGCCGCACACCGAGGAACAGGCCCGGGCCCTCCGTCTCCGGGTGCTGCCCTTTGGCACCATCGAGCGGTTCGACCTGGCCATCGACGGGGCTGACCAGGTGGCGCCGGACGGATGGCTGGTCAAGGGCGGCGGTGCAGCCCACACCCGGGAGAAGGTGGTGGCTGCCACCGCCGACCGCTTCGTCGTCATCGTGGACTCGACCAAGCCGGTTGCCGTGCTGGCTCCGCCGGTGCCCATCGAGATCCTCTCCTTTGGCGGCGCCTCCACCCTGCGCCGTTTGGCGGCGGTGGGACCGGTGCGGCTGCGCTCCGGTGCGGTCCCCAGCCCCGACGGCGGGCTCATCTGCGACTACCTGGGTGCCGTCGGCGATCCCGAGCGCCTGGCGGCTGCCCTGCAGTCCGTGCCGGGGGTGGTCGCCCACGGCCTCTTCCCGCCCCGCATGGTGGCCGACGTGCTGGTGGGCCGGGGCGACGAGGTGGAGTGGCGCCGGACGGCACCGTGACGGCCGCCCGTCAGGCGGGGTGGGCGGCCCGGTCGGTCATGACGGTTGCCGCGGCAGGGGTCACGCGCCCGGCGGGGATGGAGGGGTCGTGGGCCAGGAGCCTGTCAAGGGCGTCGCGCTTGTCCTCGCCCGTCACCAACCACAGGATGTGGCGGGCCCGGGCCAGCGTCGGATACGTCAGCGTCATCCTCCGGCGCCCCTGGTACTCCCCGGCGGTGAGGGCCACCGGACGATCCGCCACCTCGAGCACCGCGTCCCCCGGCACCAGCGACGCGGTGTGGCCGTCCGGGCCGATGCCCAGGTGGACCAGGTCCAACCGGTCCGGGAGCGCCTCCCCGTAGCTCCGCGCCGCTGCGTCCAGGTCCGTCTCCTCCACCGGCATGGGGCGGAGGATCTCGTTGGACCGGCCGCCGAGCGCCTGGCGCAGGTGGGCGAGGTTGCGGTTCGGGTCGTCTACGGGGGCCACCCGCTCGTCCACCTGCCAGACGACGGTCAGGTCCCAAGGCATGTCCATGCCGGTCAGCAGGGCGAACATCTCCCACGGTGACCGCCCTCCGCTGACGGCAAAGTGGAACGACCCGGTGGCGTCCACGGCCGCATGGGCGTGCTCGACCACTGCCCCGGCCGCGGCCGCCGAGAGGCTGTCCAGGTCGTCGAAGACGTGCACGTCGGGGTCGACGGGAGGGTGCATCGCTCAGGGGCCCGCCGGCTTCTCGAGGTGGCCGCCGAATTCGCTGCGCATGGCCGACAGGATCTTGGCGCTCAGCTCGCCCAGGCCGCGAGACTCGAAGCGCTCGAAGAGCGACGCGGTGATGACGGGGGCGGGCACGCCCTCGTCCACGGCGGCCAGCACCGTCCAGCGGCCCTCGCCCGAGTCCGACACCCGGCCCCCAAACTGGTCCAGGCCCGGTGTCCGGGCCAGGGCGTCGGCGATGAGGTCGACCAGCCAGGAGCTCACCACCGAGCCCCGCCGCCACACCTCGGCCACCTCGCCGATGTCGATCGTGTACCGGTAGGCGTCGGGGTCCCGGAGGGGAGCCGTCTCGGCGTCGGCCTCCTGGGGCTTGGTGCCGGCGTCCGCGTGGCCGATGATGCTCAGGCCCTCGGCCAGGGCCGCCATCATGCCGTACTCGATCCCGTTGTGGACCATCTTCACGAAGTGGCCGGCGCCGCTTGGCCCGCAGTGCAGGTAGCCCTGGTCCGCCGTGCCGCCGGTGCGGGTCCGGGCCGGCGTCACCTCGGCCGTGCCTTTGCCCGGGGCGATGGTGCGGAAGATCGGGTCGAGGTGGCGGACCGGGTCGTCCTCTCCCCCGATCATCAGGCAGTACCCGCGCTCGAGCCCCCAGACGCCCCCGCTGGTCCCGCAGTCCACGTAGTGGAGCCCGCGGTCCTGCAGCCGGCGGGCCCTGGCGATGTCGTCCCGGTAGTACGAGTTCCCTCCGTCGATCACGATGTCGCCCTCGCTCAGGTGGTCGACCAGCTCGTCCAGCGTCTCCTGGACGATCGCCGCCGGGAGCATGAGCCAGAGGGCACGCGGCCGCTCGAGCGCGGCCACGAGATCCGCCAGCGAGGTGGCCCCGGTCGCCCCCTCCCCCTCCAGCTGGCGGACCACGTCCGCGCTGACGTCGTAGACGACCGCCCGGTGGCCGTCGCGCATCAGCCGGCGGACGATGTTCGCCCCCATCCGGCCGAGTCCGACCATGCCGAGCTGCATCGGTGAGTCCGTGGGCATGACGGGGAGCCTACGCCCGGTCAGCGCTGCTTCAGCGTCCGGTAGCGGCGGACAAGGGCATTGGTGGAGGTGTCGTGCGACAGCTCGGGCTCGGTGCTCGCCTCCAGCTCGGGCACGATGGCCTTGGCCAGCGCCTTGCCGAGCTCCACTCCCCACTGGTCGAACGAGTCGATGGACCAGACCACACCCTGGGTGAACACGCTGTGCTCGTACAGGGCGACCAGCTGACCGAGCACCCGGGGAGTCAGCAGCTCGGCCAGGATGACGTTGGTGGGCCGGTTCCCGGGCATGACCCGGTGGGGGACCACGGCCTCGGGCGCGCCGGCGGCCCGCACCTCCTCCTCGGTGCGTCCGAAGGCGAGCGCCTGGGCCTGGGCGAACACGTTGGACATCAGGAGGTCGTGGTGCTCACGCAAGGGGTCGAGAGGCTTGGCGAACCCGATGAGGTCCACCGGTACGAGGCGGGTCCCCTGGTGCAGCAGCTGGTAGAAGCTGTGCTGGCCGTTGGTGCCGGGCTCGCCCCAGTAGAGGGGGCCGGTGTCGTAGTCCACCGGCTGCCCGGCAGCGGTCACCCGCTTGCCGTTGGACTCCATCGTGAGCTGCTGGAGGTAGGCGGGGAACCGGGCCAGGTACTGGCTGTAGGGCATGACCCCCACGGACTGGGCGCCGAAGAAGTCGTTGTACCAGACCGAGAGCATCCCCATCAGGACCGGCATGTTCGACTCCAGCGGCGCCGTGCGGAAGTGCTCGTCCATGGCGTGGAAGCCGCTCAGCATCGCCGCGAAGTGCTCGGGGCCCACGGCCAGCATCGTGGACAGGCCGATGGCCGAGTCCATCGAGTACCTGCCCCCCACCCACTCCCAGAACCCGAACATGTGCTCCGGGTCGATCCCGAAGGCCCGGACCCGGTCCACCTCGGTGGAGACGGCCACGAAGTGCCTTGCCACCGCGTCGTCACTGCCGAGCGCGCCCACAACCCATTGGCGCGCTGAGGTCGCGTTCTCGATGGTCTCCAGGGTGGAGAACGTCTTCGAGCAGACGATGAACAGCGTTTCCGCCGGGTCCAGGTCCGAGACCGCCTGCACCAGATCGGTGGCGTCCACGTTGGAGACGAAGCGGAAGGCCATGTCCGGGCGGGCGTACCAGCGCAGCGCCTGGTAGGCCATGGCCGGCCCGAGGTCCGAGCCGCCGATGCCCACGTTCACGACGTTCCGGATGGGACGGCCGGTGAAGCCGGTCCACGCTCCCGACCGGACCTCGTCGGCAAAGCGGGCCATGCGGTCCAGGACGCCGTGCACCTCGCGCACGACGTCCTGGCCGTCCACCACAAGCGACCTTCCCTCGGGCATGCGAAGGGCCACGTGCAGGGCGGCGCGGTCCTCGGAGGTGTTGACGCGCTCCCCGGCGAACATGGCGTCCCGGTGCGCCTCGAGATCGGACTCCCGGGCCAGCTGGAGCAGGAGGCGGACCGTCTCGTCGGTGATCCGGTTCTTCGAGTAGTCCAGGTAGAGATCGCACGCGTCGAGCGAGAACCGCTCGGCCCGTCCGGGGTCCTCCTCGAAGGTGCGGCGCAGGTGGGTGGGAGCGATGGCCCGGTGGTGCTGCTCGAGCGCGGCAAACGCCGGGCGCTGGCGGAGCGGGGCCGTCATCGGCGCCCGGTGAGCGGTGCGGTTCCGCCAGCTGCACCTTCGGCCATGCCGGCGATCGCCTCGGCCAGCGCGTCGGCCGCTGAGTGGACCGGTTCCCAGCCGAGCTCCTCGCGTACGCGTGTGGTGCGCATCAGCGGGAGCCCGACCGCCATGTCGAACATCGCCGGCGGGACGGGGACGGCACGGGCGAGCCATCCCGCGGCGAGGGCTCCCCGCACGAGCGCCGGGGGCACCGGGACAGCGCGGGTCCGCAGGATCCGGGCCACCGTTCCGGCGTCGATCACGGGATCGGCTGCCACGTTGTAGGCACCCCGGGCCGAGGGGTCGGTGACGGCGAGCCGGAAGGCCTGGGCGAGGTCCGCCGCGTGCACGCCCTGGAACCGCAGCCCGGCGGGGAACGGGAGGAGCGGCAGCACGCCGGGGCGCAGCAGGGCGCCCGGGGCCAGTGGCCCGCCGAACAGGTGGAGCTGCTGGGTCCCAGCGGACCGCTGGAAGACGAACCCGGGCCGGAGCCGGACGACGCGCCGGGAGGGGTCGGACGCTTGAACGGCGTCCAGCACCCGCTCTACGTAGGCCTTCTCCCGCCCGTAGGGGGCGGTCGGCAGGCCGTCGGTGCGCCAGGTCTCGTCCACCTCCTGCCCCGGAGCGGGGGAA
This sequence comes from Acidimicrobiaceae bacterium, assembly GCA_027306755.1. GTDB lineage: Bacteria > Actinomycetota > Acidimicrobiia > Acidimicrobiales > RAAP-2 > JAJYVT01. The sequence goes on from DAHUZE010000096.1 coordinate 26,863, forward strand.
TAGGCACCCACCGAGGACGAGCACACCAGCGCCGGCACGCCCTGGCGCACGACAGCGTCGAACAGGCGGATGCTGCCCCCCACGTTCACGTGCCACGTGGCCGTCGGCCGCCGCATGGGCTGGAACAGCCAAGCCAGGTGGACGACGGCGTCGGCCCCGGCCACCACCGCTGTCAGGTCGTCGGCGGCGATGTCGGCAGCCAGGAAGGTCGTGCGGGGCCAGGTTCGCCCGGGGCGGCGCCGGGCGACGGCCCGGATGGACGACACCTGGGCGTCCGCGCTCAGGGCGTCGAGCACGGCGGTGCCGATGTTGCCCGTCGCTCCGACGACCACCACGTCCAAGGCTGTCCCGCTCATCGCCGTTCTGCCGCGGCCCCGGCCCCGGCCCCGGCCACGCTGCTTCGGAGCCGCTCCAGGCTGGCGGCCAGCAGCCGGGACACGTGCATCTGGCTGATGCCGATCCGCGCCGCGATCTCGGACTGGGTGAGGCCCTGGGCGAAGCGGAGCTGGAGGATCCGCTGCTCCCGGGGGGCCAGCTTTGCCAGGGCGGGAGCCAGCAGCTCCCGGTCCTCGACCGTGTCCATCGACGCGTCCTCTCCGCCGATGTGCGATGCCAGGGTCTCCTCGTTGCGGTCGGTGGCGTCGATGGACGACGTCCGGTAGCCCTGACCGGCCTCGAGCGCCTCGAGCACCGCCTCCTCGGTCGCACCGGTTGCCGTGGCCAGCTCGGCCACGGTGGGGGAGCGCCCGAGCTGCTGCGCCAGGCTCTCGGCCACCTTGCCCAGTTCCAGGTAGAGCTCCTGTACCCGCCGCGGGGCTCGGACGGCCCAGCCCTTGTCCCGGAAGTGGCGCTTCAGCTCCCCGATGACCGTCCGGGTGGCAAAAGTGGTGAACTCCACCCCGCGCTCGGGGTCGAAGCGGTCCACGGACTTGACGATGGCCATCGAAGCGACCTGCACCAGATCCTCGTAGGGCTCGCCACGGTTGGCGTAGCGCCGGGCCAGCTGGTGGGCCAATCCGAGATGGGCGGTCACCAGCCGGTCTCTGACCCCCGGGTCGCGGTGGGCGGCGTGCTCGACGAAGAGCGCCTTGGTGTCCTCTCCGTGGGACCGCGTCTCGTCGGTCATCACGCGGTCTGGTCGCTCCGTCGCTTGCAGAGCCAGGCACTGGGCTGCCCGTCGAGCGCGCTGTGGCCGTGCTCGTCCACGAGGGCGTCCAGGATGCGGAGGGACAGGTCGTCGGCGTCAGCAGCCGCGCCCCCGTCCCCGTCCTCGTACCGGCAGGTCACGGTGATGGCATCGTTCTCGCACTCGTAGGTCAGGTGAAGCCGTCCGTCCTTGCCGCCGCCCACCAGCGACAGGCAGAGCTCCTCCACGGCCAGCCGCAGGTCCTCGATGTCCTCCACGCCGAACCCGGCCCGGCCGGCGACGGTGGCCGCGGTGAGACGGGCCAGCACCACCAGATCCGCCGGGACCGGGATGGAAAGCTCGATCCCGAGCGTGGCGATCGGGCTACCGGTGGTGCTCACGCAACGCTCCGCACGGCGTCGTCCACGCCGGCGTAGATGGGGAAGACGCCGGTCAGGCCGGTGATCTCGAACACCTTGAGGATACGGGGCTCGGTGATGACGAGGGGAAGGTCGCCGCCGGACTCACGGCAGCGCTTGAGCGCCCCCACGAGCACTCCGAGGGCGGTGGAGTCCAGGAACGTCACGCCCAGGAGGTCTACGACCACGGTGGACTTCCCCGAGGTGGCCAGGCTCTGGAGCCGGTCGCGCAGCGGGGGCGCCGTGGCGACATCGATCTCGCCGGTGGCCGAGACCACGGGGACGCCGTCGATCTCCTCGTGGGCGATCTGGAAGCTCTGGTCCATTCTGGCTCCTTGTGTCGGGCCCCTTTCTTCGAGGCCCTCGTGCTCGTGGACTGCGGACGGGCACCGCGCCGCATCCCTGCGGCATCGTCTGCCGCGGGGTGCAACGACGATTGCCCCGAAGGGTTCAGGTACCCCGGGCGCACGCCGGCTACACCCGGCAGGTGCCCGTCCGACGGAAGGTTAGGCGGCGAGCGCCGGGCCCGGTGCCTGGATCAGCGGGTCCAGCCCCCCAAGGCGAGATCGAACCACACCACCTTGTGCGACCCGCGCTGCTCCACACCCCACGCCGAGGCCATGGCATCGACGATGGCCATGCCCCGGCCGTGGTCGCGGTCGCGGCTCGGGCGCAGGACGGTGGGCTCGCCGGGAGTTGAGTCGGCAACCTCCACGTGGACCCAGTCCGGGGCGGTGTCGACCTGGAGCAGGAACCAGCCGCCTCCGTGGACGACGGAGTTGGTGAGAACCTCGCCGGCCAAGAGGACCGCCATGTCCCGCACGTCGTCGGGGACGTCGGTCAGGGTGTCGGCCACCATGTGCCTGGCGTCCCGCAGCGAGGCGGCATCGCCGGCCATCCGAAGCTGGCGACGGCCCGTGCGCCGTGTCGTTGTCACGTGATGCGGCTGTGCTGGCTCGGTCGTCGCGATCATCCCTCATGCGGCTTTCGTGACGGCATGCGTCCGAGCGCGGTGGACGCAGACACCCTGTCCCCGATCACCGGCACCCCGTCGGGTGCCGGCCCGGTCCCACAGAGATACGTGTCCGGCCCTGCTCGGCCTCAAACCGCCCCCGCACGCCCCGCCGTGCGCCCGGCCGGTGCGTCCCGGCCCGATCAGGTGCCTGGCGGCCCGTCGGGTTCCAGCTCGACGGTGACGGAGAACGGCCCTTCTGCGACCTCGACGCCGCCGTCGTCCACTGCGCCCGCCTCCACCACGTCACGCCGAGCCAGCTCGAAGGCGCTCAGCCGCTCAGCGCTGTCCACCACCTGCAACCGGGTGACGCGGGCCCGCATGGACCGCTTGTGCATGGTCTTCTGGCGCCGCACGGCGCCGAGCACGTCGGCGGCAACGGTCAGGACCGGCACGGCGGTGCCCGAGCCGCCGGCGTCCCCCCTCCCGGCGGCTGGTCCGGCAACCGGGACGATCTCACGGCCCGCGTCGGGCCACGGGGCCCGGTGGATGGAACCCGCCTGCCACCAGCTCCACACCTCCTCGGTGACGAACGGCAGGAACGGGGCCAGCAGGCGGAGCTGGACGGACAGGGACAGTGCCAGGGCGGCTCGCGCCGACCGGGCCGGCGGCTCCCCGGTCGCGCCGTAAGCCCTGGACTTCACCAGTTCGACGTAGTCGTCGCAGAAGTCCCAGAAGAACGCCTCGACGATCTCCAGCGCTCGGGTGTGGTCGTAGGCTTCGAGGGCGGCCGTGGCCTGCGAGACGACCTCGGAGAGGCGGCGCAGCAGGTCCCGGTCCAGGGGCTCGGTGACCGCGTGTTCGGAGGCGTCACCACTGCCACTGCCACTGCCGCTGCGGCCACCGTCGCCGCCCGACCCGTCGCCGGCCGGACCGCCCCCTTCGGGCTGTGCGTCGTCCAGGCGGCCGAGCACGAACTTGGACGCGTTGAGGATCTTGATGGCCAGCTTCCGGCCCACCTTCATCTGGCCCTCGTCGAAGGCGGTGTCGGCGCCCAGGCGCCCCCCGGCGGCCCAGTAGCGGACGGCGTCGGTGCCGTGGCGCTCGAGCAGGGGCAGGGGCGTGGTCACGTTGCCCTTGGACTAGGACATCTTCTTGCGGTCCGGATCGACCACGAACCCCGAGATGGCTGCGTCGTGCCACGGCGCGCTCCGGCACTCGAGCTCGGCCCGGACCACGGTCGAGAAGAGCCAGGTCCGGATGATGTCGTGGGCCTGGGGCCGGAGGTCCATCGGGAATGCCCGGGAGAACAGGTCCGGGTCGTCCTCCCACCCCGCCACGATGAAAGGGGTGAGCGACGAGGTCGCCCAGGTGTCCATCACGTCCGGATCGCCGACGAACCCGGACGGCTGCCCCCGCTGCTCGGCGCCGTAGCCGTCGGGCACGTCCGTGGAGGGATCGACCGGCAGGCGGCCCTCGGGGGGCACGAGCGGCTCGTCGTAGCGGACCTTGCCCTGGTCGTCCAACCGGTACCACACGGGGAACGGCACGCCAAAGAACCGCTGCCGGCTGATGTTCCAGTCGGCGTTGAGGCCCTCCACCCACGACCGGTACCGCTGGGCCATGTACGGCGGGTGCCAGTGGAGCTCCTCGCCGCGCGCCAGGAGCTTCTCGCGCAGGTCGAGGGTGCGGACGAACCACTGGCGCGACGAGACGATCTCGAGCGGCCTCTCGCCCTGTTCGTAGAACTTGACCGGGTGCGTGACCGGACGAGGTTCGCCGACCAGCGACCCGGCAGTGCCGAGCAGCTCGACGATCCGGCTCTGGGCCTGGCGGACGGTCCTT
>DAHUZE010000098.1 GCA_027306755.1 Acidimicrobiaceae bacterium
GGCGCAGGTACCGCTGGCCGACATGTTCGGCTACGCTACCGATCTGCGTTCGCGTACCCAGGGCCGAGCCACGTACACGATGCAGTTCCACGCCTACAACGAAGTGCCCGAGTCGATCGCCAAGGAGATCATCGCCCGGGCACGCGGGGAGTAGGGGTCCCGCCGGAAGGGTCCCGGCAGGATTGCGGCAGACACAAGACACCATGCCGGGCGGGCGACCGCCGGTGGCGGGCCCCCAGGGGTGCCGTCCGAGTCAGGGAGTAGTTCCAGGAGATGGCCAAGAAGAAGTTCGAGCGCTCGAAGCCCCATGTGAACGTGGGGACGATGGGGCACATCGACCACGGCAAGACGACGCTGACGGCGGCCATCACGAAGGTGCTGTCGGAGCAGAACGCCAATACCTCGTTCACCCCGTTCGACCAGATCGACAAGGCCCCCGAGGAGAAGCAGCGGGGAATCACCATCTCGATCGCCCACGTGGAGTACGAGACGGCCAACCGGCACTACGCCCACGTGGACATGCCCGGCCACGCGGACTACATCAAGAACATGATCACCGGCGCCGCCCAGGTGGACGGGGCCATCCTGGTGGTGTCGGCCGCCGACGGCCCGATGCCGCAGACCCGTGAGCACGTGCTCCTGGCGCGCCAGGTGGGCGTCCCGTACATCGTGGTCGCCCTCAACAAGGCCGACATGGTGGACGACGAGGAGCTGCTGGACCTGGTGGAGCTGGAGGTCCGGGAATTGCTCAGCGAGTACACATTCCCCGGCGACGACGCCCCCGTTGTGCGGGTCAGCGCCCTGAAGGCCCTGGAGGGAACAGAGCAGTGGACCTCCAAGGTCCTCGAGCTCATGCAGGCGGTGGACGACGCCGTTCCCGAACCCGTACGTGACGTCACAAGGCCTTTCCTCATGCCCGTAGAGGACGTCATGTCGATCACCGGCCGCGGCACCGTGGTGACCGGAAAGGTGGAGCAGGGTGTCGTCAAGGTGGGCGAGGAGGTCGAGATCGTCGGCCTGCGCGACACCCAGAAGACCACGGTCACCGGGGTCGAGATGTTCCGCAAGCTCCTGGACGAGGGCAGGGCCGGAGACAACATCGGCGCCCTCCTCCGGGGAACCAAGAAGGAGGACGTCGAGCGGGGCCAGGTGCTGTGCAAGCCGGGCTCGATCACGCCCCACACGGACTTCGAAGCCACCATCTACGTGCTGACCAAGGAGGAGGGTGGCCGCCACAAGCCGTTCTTCACCAACTACCGGCCGCAGTTCTACTTCCGGACCACGGACGTCACCGGCTCCATCGCCCTCCCCGAGGGCACCGAGATGGTGATGCCCGGTGACAACACCGAGATCACGGTGGAGCTGGGCAAGCCGATCGCCATGGACGAGGGCCTGCGCTTCGCGATCCGCGAAGGTGGCCGCACCGTTGCGTCGGGCCGCGTCGTCAAGATCATCAAGTAGGCACGCCACCATGGCTGACGGCCCCCGCCAGAAGATCAGGATCAGGCTGAAGGCCTACGACCATCAGATCCTGGACGAGTCCACCGAGAAGATCGTCCAGACGGTCCTCCGCACCCAGGCCAAGATCCAGGGCCCGGTCCCGCTGCCGACCGATAAGCACCGGTACACGGTGATCCGTTCGCCGCACAAGTACAAGGACAGCCGTGAGCACTTCGAGATGCGGGTGCACAAGCGACTGGTGGACATCGTTGAGCACACGCCCAAGACGGTTGACTCGCTCCAGCGGCTCGACCTGCCGGCCGGCGTAGACATCGAGATCAAGATCCAGACGGCTTGACCGTCGGTCCCGGGCACCGGTCCCGGGCGCGGGCGCCCCGTCGCCGGCGTTGCTATGCGCCCTGGCGCCGGCCTGCCCGCCTGCGCTAGGGTGGTTCCCCGGCCGCCGGAGGCGGCCCTCCGGTGCGGGCACCGCGCCGGCTCCAGCAGATGTGCCTGAGTGCCCGTCGCGCACGATGCGACCGGCGGGGACCTCGGGCCGACACAGGACGAGCGCTCCGCTCGGGTCAAACCGGGCGGAGCGTTGGCGTGCGCACGGCTAGGCCGTGCGCGAGGGAGAGACGTGGCAACGAAGGCGATCGTCGGCGAGAAGGTCGGCATGACCCAGATCTGGGACGACCAGCACCGCGCCATTCCGGTGACGGTGCTGCGCGTCGCGCCCGTTCGTGTGGTGCAGGTCAAGACGCCGGAGAAGGAAGGCTACGCCGCCGTCCAGGTGACGTGGGGCTTCCGCCGGCCGTCCACCCTCACCAAGCCCGAGCTCGGTCACTACGACAAGGCGGGGGTCGATCCGGGTCGCAAGCTGGTCGAGCTGAGGTTGGAGAGCACGGGGGACCTGGTGGTCGGACAGGAGCTCACGGCCGAGCTGCTGCAGGCCGGCGAGCGGGTCGACGCCATCGCGGTCAGCAAAGGCAAGGGATTTGCCGGTGGCATGAAGCGCCACAACTTCAAGGGCCAAGGTGCGGCGCACGGCAACCACAAGCACCACCGGGCGCCCGGCTCGATCGGAGCCTGCGCCACGCCGTCCAGGGTCTTCAAGGGAACCCGGATGGCCGGGCGGATGGGAGGCCATCAGGTGACGGCCCTCAACCTCGAGGTCATCTCCAGCGACCCCGAGCGGGAGCTGGTGCTGGTCAAAGGAGCGGTGCCCGGACCCCGGGGCGCCGTCGTCCTCCTGCGAGACTCGGTCAAGGCCGTGCCGCAGCGCAACGGGAGCCGGGCGTAGATGCGGGGGCCGCTGAAGAAGGAGCGTCCGGTCCCGGCGAGCCGCTCGGTGGTCCGCCGTGACATGGCGGGCAAGGAGCTGGGGCGGGTCGACCTCTCCCCTGAGGTGTTCGGCGTCGAGCCCAACCAGGCCGTCGTGCACCAGGTGGTGACCGCGCAGCTGGCGGCCGCCCGCGCGGGTACGCAGTCGACCCGCACCCGAGCCGAGGTCCGCGGCGGAGGCGCCAAGCCCTTCCGACAGAAGGGCACCGGCCGCGCCCGGCAGGGCTCGACCCGGTCCCCATTGTGGCCCGGCGGCGGCATCGCGCTCGGTCCCAAGCCCCGCAGCTACCGTCAGCGGACCCCAAAGAAGATGGTGCGGTTGGCCCTGTGCTCAGCCTTGTCGGACCGGGCCGCCGAGGACCGGGTCGCCCTGGTGGACTCCTGGCGGTTCGAGCTGCCCAGGACCCGCGACGCGGTTGCCGCACTGGACGCGTTGGCACTCGACGGCAAGGTGCTCGTGGTCCTGAACGCCGCGGAGCTGGAGGCGGCGCGTTCGTTCGCCAACCTGCAGCGGGTCCAGACCGTGCTGGCGGGGGAGCTCTCTGCCTACGACGTGTTGCGCAACGACTGGATCGTGTTCAGCGACGGGACGCTGCCAGGCGCCGATCCGGGGGCTGCCGCGTCGGGGGATGCCGAAGAGCCCGGCGCTCCCGAGGACGCCGACAGCACCGAGGACGCCGACAGCACCGAGGAGGACGCAGAGTGAAGGAGTCCACCAGCGTGCTTCGGCGGCCGGTCATCTCCGAGAAGACCTATGCCCTCATGAACCGGAACGTGTACGTGTTCGTCGTGGACCGCCGGGCCACCAAGATCGACGTGCGTCGGGCCGTCGAGCGGGCCTTCGACGTCCGGGTGGACAAGGTCAACACCCTCAACCGCAAGGGCAAGGCGACGCGGAACCGGCGGACCTACCAGACCGGGCATCACCCCGACACGAAGCGCGCCTTCGTGACGCTCCACCCCGGCGATCGCATCGACCTCTTCGAGAGCTGAGGATCCCATGCCGCTGCGCTCACGCAAGCCCACCAGCGCCGGACGGCGGTTCCAGACCGTCGCGGACTTCGCTGAGATCACTCGGGACCGGCCCGAGCGGTCGCTCATCGCGCCCAAGCCCCGTTCGGGCGGCCGTAACAGCTACGGCCGCAAGACCGCCCGGCACCGGGGCGGCGGCCACAAGCGCCAGTACCGCATCGTGGACTTCCGCCGGGACAAGGACGGCGTCCCGGCCAAGGTGGCGGCGGTCGAGTACGACCCGAACCGCAACGCTCGCATCGCCCTGCTGCATTTCGCCGACGGCGAGAAGCGCTACATCCTGGCCCCGGCCGGTGTGCGGGTGGGCGACGTGCTGCAGAACGGCCAGGGGGCGGAGATCCGGCCTGGCAACGCCCTGCCCTTGCGGTACATCCCCGTGGGCTCCACCGTCCATTGCGTGGAGCTGCGCCCGGGCGGCGGAGGGAAGTTGGCCCGGGGTGCGGGGATGAGCGTCCAACTGGTGGCCAAGGAGGGCGCGTTTGCCACCCTGAGGCTCCCTTCCACCGAGATGCGACGGGTGTCGATCGAATGCCGGGCCACGATGGGCGTGGTGGGCAACTCCGAGGCTGAGCTGGTCAAGGTGGGCAAAGCGGGTCGCAACCGGTGGAAGGGCATCCGTCCCCAGACGCGCGGTGTGGCCATGAACCCCGTGGACCACCCGCTGGGCGGCGGTGAGGGCAAGTCCTCCGGAGGCCGGCACCCGGTTTCCCCGTGGGGCAAGCCCGAGGGGCGTACCCGCGCCCGCCACAAGGAGTCCGACAAGTTGATCGTTCGCCGGCGCCGCACCCGCGGCGCGCGGCGCTGACGGGAGGTCCCGTGCCTCGCAGCCTCAAGAACGGTCCCTTCGTGGACGACCACCTGCTGAAGAAGGTGGACGCCTTGAACGCCACGGGCGACAAGCGGGTGATCAAGACGTGGTCCCGCCGGTCCACGGTGATCCCGGACATGGTCGGCCACACCATCGCCGTCCACGACGGCCGGCGGCACGTGCCGGTATATGTGACCGAGTCCATGGTCGGCCACAAGCTCGGCGAGTTCGCTCCCACCCGCACCTTCCGGTACCACGCCGGCCAAGAGCGCGCCGGGAGGCGATGACATGCCGGGTGTCAAGACCAACGAGCGGCCTGGTACCAAGGCTGTTCTCCGCCACTGCCGGATGTCGTCCACCAAGGCCCGCCAGGTCCTCGACCTGATCCGGGGCCAGGACGTCGACCGGGCAGCCGAGATCCTGCGCCACACCCCGCGCGAGGCTGCGGCCATCATCGACAAGCTGCTGGCCTCTGCGGTGGCCAACGCCGTGCACAACGACGCCGAGGACGCCGAGGAGCTCTACGTCTCGGCATGCTTCGCCGACGAGGGCGTCACCCTGAAGCGGTGGCGCCCCCGGGCCCGGGGCCGGGCCACCCGCATCCGCAAGCGCGGCTGTCACATCACGGTGATCGTGAGCCGCCTGCCTGAGGAGCGCCTGCTCCGTCGCCGGGCTGAGCGGCAGGCTGCCGGGGCCCAGCGCCAGCGGAGGGTGGCCGAATCGCGCCGCCGCGCCGACCTGTCCGGCCGGCTGGCCCGGCGGCGCCATGCCGCCGAAGCCGAAGCCGCCCTTGCCGTCGAGGCTCCCGAGGTCCAGTTCGAGGACGACGAGCCGGACAGCGGGATCGTCGAGGGCTCGGCATCCGCGTCTGCCGGGACGGCCGAGCCGCCGGAGGCGGACACCGGGAACGGGTCCTCCGGCGAGGAAGCGGACACGGAGGACGAGGCGACGAGCGAGGGCGCCGAGTCGGCGGCCGACGCCGGGCGAGCAAGCGAGAAGGGCGAATAGATGGGCCAGAAGGTCAACCCCTACGGCTTCCGCCTCGGTGTCACCACCGACTGGAAGTCCCGTTGGTTCGAGGAGCGCCACTACCGGGACTTCGTGGTCGAGGACTGGAAGATCCGTGATTACCTCATGTCGCAGCTGGAAGCTGCCGCCGTCAGTCGCATCGAGGTGGAGCGGACCCGGGACCGCCTGCGGGTGGACATCCACACCGCCCGGCCGGGCATCGTCATCGGCCGCCGGGGCGCCGAGGCCGACCGCCTGAAGAAGAAGCTGGAGGAGATCACCGGCCTCAACAACCGGATCCAGCTCAACATCCAGGAGATCAAGCAGCCCGAACTGGACGCCGCCCTCATCGCCCAGGGAATCTGCGACCAGCTGGCTCGGAGGGTGGCGTTCCGCCGGGCGATGAAGCGGGCCATCCAGACGGTCCAAAAGGCCGGTGCCCAAGGCGTGCGGGTGCAGTGCTCGGGCCGGTTGGGAGGCTCGGAGATGGCTCGCAAGGAGTCCTACCGGGAGGGACGGGTGCCCCTGCACACGTTGCGGGCTGACATCGACTGCGGCTTCCGCGAGGCCCGCACCACCTCGGGCCGGGTAGGCGTGAAGGTGTGGATCTACAAGGGCGACATCCTCCCCTACAAAGTTTCGCTGGACGACAAGATCACCCGTGAGGCCGCCATGGCCGTGGGGGAGACGTCCGGCCAGGGTCGCCCGCGCCGGCTCATCACCGCCGGCGGTGGCCGACGCCGTGTCGACCAGGGCGTGCCCGGCGCACCGTCCGGCGACGCGGACGCCCCCGAGGTCCCCGAAGGGTCCCCGGCGGAGGCTTCTGCCCCGAACGCCGACGGTGTGATCGAGGCCGCGGCTGCCCCCGCCGCGGCTGCCCCCCCCGAGACCGCCCGGAGCACCGAGACGGTGACCAACGGGTGGCCGGCCGAGACCGCCGCCTCCGCTGCCGAGACCGCCTCCGCCGCCGAGACCGCCACCGCCGCCGAGCCCGCCTCAACGGCCGACGTCGTCGCTCCCGCCGCCGAGACACCCGCCGCCGCCCCGGATGCCGAGGCCTCCTCAACGGTCGACAACGCCGCCTCCACCGCCGAGACCGCCGCCACCGCCGAGACCGCCTCAACGGTCGACAACGGGATCGCCCCCGAGACCGCCGCCCCGGATGCCGCCGCCCCCGAGACCG
>DAHUZE010000103.1 GCA_027306755.1 Acidimicrobiaceae bacterium
CGGGGCGAAGCCGTTCGGCGGCTCGCGGACCGGGTCCCGGCATGAGCAACCCGTCCGATCCGACCCCGGGAGCCGGCGCCACCGCGGGGGCCGGCGCCACCGCCGGGGCCGACGCCACAGCCACGGCCACCGCTGGCGCCGGCGCGGTTGCCGCCAACCGGCCGCCGGTCATGTACCTCACCAAGAGGTTCCCGCGCCTGTCGGAGACGTTCATCCTCGACGAGATCCTCGAGCTCGAACGGAGCGGCGTTCCCCTGGTGCTGTGGGCCGTCGCCGACCCCGAAGAGGCCGTGGTGCAGCCGCGGGTGTCGGAGGTGGCGAGCCCCGTCCGGTACCTCCATCCTCCGGGGCGCACGGGCGTCACCGGATGGGCGCACTCCGGTCGCTGCCATGCCCGGATGCTGGTGCGCCACCCCGGCCGGTGGGCCCGCACCGCCGCCACGGCGCTGGGTCGCCGGCGGCTGGCCACCGTCAAGCACTTCATCGAGGCGGGGCCGCTGGCGGGCGCGCTGGAGGACGCCGGCGCACCCCACCTGCACGCGGCCTTCGCCCACGGTCCGGCCAGCATCGCCTATTTCGCCCACCGGCTGACCGGGGTGAGCTTCAGCTTCGCGGCGCACGCCAAGGACCTCTACTGCACGAGCCCGGACTCGCTGGCCCGCAAGGCGGCCGCCGCGTCCTTCGTCCTCACCTGCTCGGCCAGCGCAGCCGCCGAATTGCAACGGATCGTCAGGGCCCACCCGGACCCCCGGATCGCGGCGCAGGCCTACAAGGTCGTGCTGGCCCCCCACGGCGTCGACACGAAGCGGTTCGCCCCCCGGCCGGCGGCGGGAGCCGGGGCGGCGGTGGCGGACCGCGCCGGGCCCCAGCCGCTCCGGGTGCTGGCCGTCGGCCGGCTCGTGCCCAAGAAGGGCTACCCGCACCTCCTCGACGCCCTCGCCCGTCTGCAGGACCGCGGGCTGGCCTTCGAATGCCGCATCGTGGGCGCCGGAGCCCTGCGGGCGGAGCTCGAGGAGCAGGCCCGGCTCCTGGGCGTGGGCAACCGGATCGGGTTCCTCGGGGCCCTGGACGAGCCCGGCGTCGCCGACTGCTTCGCCTGGGCGGACGCCTTCGTACAGGCCAGCGTGGTGACGGCCGACGGCGATCGCGATGGGATCCCCAACGCCCTCCTCGAAGCGATGGCGAGCGGCCTCCCGGTGGTGGCCACCGACGTGGCCGGCATCCCCGAGGTGGTGTTCGGGGGAACCACCGGCCTGGTGGTGCCGCCCGGAGACGCCGGGGCGATGGCCTCGGCCCTCGGGGCGCTGGCGATGGACCGCATCCTGCGGGACCGGCTCGGGGCCGGGGCGCGCAAGCACTGTCTCGAGCAGCTGTCCCGTCCGGCGTGCATCGCCCCGGTGGCGGCTCGCCTGCTCGCCGCGGGCACCTCCACGCCGGCGACGCGGACGACCGTCCGGCCGCCGGTCCTGGCGAGCGCACCGTGAGCTCCCGCTGGGCGGTGGCCTACGTGGTGGCGGACCCGGGGATCCCCGTGGGCGGGACCAAGGGCGCCTCGGTCCACGTGGAGTCGCTCTGTTGCGCCATGGCCCGCCTCGGAGCGGCCGTGACCGTGTACGCCCCCTCCGTGGTCGGGCCGCTGCGGTCGGCTGGGAGGGACGGGGTGCGCGTCGTGCCCGTGGACGCCGGTCCGGTGGCGAGCGGCGTGGCCGGCGAGCGCACGCGGATCGACGCCGCGAACCGGTTCTTCGCCGCCGTCGGACGGCATCTGGACGCCAACCCGCCGGACTGGGTCCACGAGCGGCTGACCCTCTTCGCCGGCCACGGGTCGGACCTGTGCGGGTCCAGGGACCTGCCCCGTGTGGTGGAGGTGGACGCGCCTGTCGCCGCGGAGCGGGAACGGCACTTCGGGCTCGAGCGGGTCGAGGAGGCCCGCGAGGCCGAGCGGCTGGCACTGCGCCAGGCCAGGGTGCTGGCGGTCAGCGAGCCCCTGGCCCGCTGGGCGCGCGAGATGGGCGCGACGGAGGCGGTGGTCGTCCCCAACGGGGCAGACACGGTCGGCCTGGACCCCGGCCGGTGGGCCGCGGAAGGGCGCCGCCTCCGCCGCGCCGCAGGACTCGACGACCGGGTGGTGGTGGGGTTCTCCGGCAGCCTCAAGCCGTGGCACGGCGTGGAGCTCCTGGCGGAGGCGGTGGGAGCGGTCGCCGGCCGCCTCCGGGCCGGATCCCCGCCTCTCGGTCTGCTGGTGGTGGGGGACGGCCCGCTCCGGGCCCGGCTCGACGACATGGCCCGGGGGCTCGGCCCCCGGATGCCGGCCGTGATGACCGGGGCCGTGCCCTTCTCCGAGATGCCGGGTCACCTTGCTGCCATGGACGTCTGCGCGGCCCCGTACCTGCCGAGCGACAACTTCTATTTCTCCCCCCTCAAGGTGGCCGAGGCCATGGCCGCCGGCAAGCCCGTGGTGGCGTCGGACTTCCCTCCGGTCCGAGAGCTGCTCGGGGGTGCCGGCGTGCTGTTCCCCCCCGGGGACGCGGGCGCCCTCGGCAATCACCTGGCCGCCCTGGCCGCCGATCCGGACCGGCGGCGCCAGATGGGCGAGCAGGCCCGCCACGCAGCAGTGACCCGCCTCGACTGGGCGTCAGTGGCCGCCCGCACGATGGCGTTCGCCACCGCAGCGGCGCTGCCCGGGCCGGTGCGCATGCGCGGGCGCGGCGTGAGCGGGCGTGAGCGGGCGGGCACGAGTGAGCGGGCGTGAGCAGGCACCGCGGATCGCTGCCCCGGTGGTGGGGGATGGACCTCGCGCCCGTGCGGCTGACGGTGGCCGGCGGGCTGTCCTTCTCGGTCCTGCGCGCCGTCCTCCAATGGGTGGCGCCCGTCCCCCTCAAGATGATCTTCGACAATGTGCTGTCCCGGCACCGGGTCCCGGGCGTGCTTTCGTGGCTGCCGGCCGGGCGCGTGGAGCTGCTGTACGCCCTGTGCGCCGGCATGGTTCTCATCGCCGCCCTGCTGGCATTCGCCTCCTACGGGGCGAACGCCCTCTTGGCCAACGCCGGCCAGGGGGTGGTGTTCGAGCTCCGGCGGCGCGTGTTCCGGCACATGGAGTCCCAGTCCTCGGCCTTCCACGCCCGCCATCCCGTGGGGGACCTCCTGGCCCGCCTCGGCGGTGACGTGCAGGCGATGCAGAGCGTGGTGATCAATGTGGTTCCTGTACTGGTGGAGAACTCCATCACGGTGGCGGGGATGGTCGTCATCATGCTGGTCATCGACTGGCAGTTCAGCCTGCTGGCGATGGCCCTGCTGCCGGTCCTGTGGTGGGTGGTCCGCCACTACATGACCGTGATCAGGGCCACCCAGCGCGACGCCCGGCGAAGCGAGGGCCTGGCATCGGCCAGCGCCCAGCGGACCCTGACGGCCCTGCCCGTGGTCCAGGCCTTCGGCACCGAAGACGACGAGGCCGACCGCTACAGCGCCCTTGCCCACGACGGCCTGTCGGCGGGGCGCCGGGCCGTGGTGCTGCAGTCGCGCTTCACCCCGCTGGTGGGCGCCCTCATGGCGGTCGCCACCGCCCTGGTGATGGTGGTGGGCGCCACCCAGGTGCTGGCCGGTCGGCTGACCGCCGGGGACCTCCTGGTCTTCAGCGCCTACTTCCGGGGGATGTACAGCCCGGCCCGGCAGCTGGCCAAGCTGGCCGGCACCGTGGGCCGTGGCCGCGCGGCCGCCGAGCGGGTGCACGAGGTGCTCTCCGCCAGCCAGCACCTCCCCGAGCGAACCCGCCCGCGCCGGCCGCCCACGGCCGCCGGGGCGCTGCGGTTCGAGCAGGTGTCGTTCGCCCACCCCGGCGCCACCCCGGCCCTCGAGCACGTGGACCTCGACGTCCGTGCCGGCACGACCCACGCCCTGGTGGGGGCCACTGGCAGCGGCAAGAGCACGCTTCTCCGGCTGGCTGCGCGCTTCGCCGACCCCTCGGCAGGCCGCATCCTCTTCGACGGGCACGACCTGCGGGACCTGGCGCTTCGGTGGCTGCGGGCCCACGTGGCCTACGTGCCCCAGGAGATGGCCCTGCTCCGCCCGGCCGTCTGGGAGAACATCGCCTACGGGCGTCCGGGAGCCACCCGCGCCGAGGCCATCGCCGCGGCCAAGGCGGTGGGCGTCCAGGATGTCCTGGCCGCGCTGCGGGACGGCTACGACACCAAAGTGGGCGAAGGCGGGGTCGGCCTGTCCGGCGGCCAGCGCCAATGCATCGCCATCGCCCGAGCCATGGTGCGCGACGCGCCCGTCCTGCTGCTGGACGAGCCGACGACGGGCCTCGACGCAACCACCGAGTCCGTCGTCCTCGGGGCCCTTGACCGCCTGCGCGAGGGGCGCACTACGCTTGTGGTGAGCCACCAGCTCGCCGCCGTGCGGGGCGCCGACCGGATCACGGTGCTGGTCGGGGGCCGGGTGGCCGAGCAGGGCGATCACGAGCAATTGCTGGGTGCCGGCCGCTCCTACGCCCGCCTGCACCGCTCCTACGGCTCCCTGCTCGCCGCAGAGAGCACCGCATGACCATCGACCCGACGGGACGGATGACCGTCCACAACCAGGCGAAAGGCGGCTCCGTGTTGACGTCATCCTCCCCGAGCTCTTCCCACGCCCCCGGCGACCGGAGCGCCCCCGCCGCCCGGCATGCCCCGCTCGAGTCGCGCCGCGTGTGCGTCGTGGGCGCCGGTTACGTCGGCCTGACCGCCGCAGCCTGCCTGTCGCATCTCGGGCACCGGGTTGCCCTCGTGGAGGCCGACGCCCACCGCCTGGACCAGCTGCGCCAGGGCGTGGTGCCCATCCACGAGCCGGGGCTCGACCGGCTGATGGCCGACGGGGTGGCCGCGGGCACGCTGGCGTTCTTCGGCGAGCCCGGCCCGGCACTGCCGGGTTCGGAAGTGGCCTTCCTCTGCGTGGGCACGCCGCCGCAGCCGACAGGCGTGCCCAATCTCGGCCTCCTGGCCGGGGCCGCCCGCGAGGTGGCCGCCGCAGCCACCTCGGACCTGGTGGTGGTGGTCAAGAGCACCGTGCCGCCGGGAAGCTGCGAGGCCATCGAGCTGGTGTGCCAGGAGCATGCCCGGCCCGGCGTGTCCGTCTCGGTCGTCTCGAGTCCCGAGTTCCTGCGTGAGTCGAGCGCGGTGGAGGACTTCCTCTGGCCCGACCGGGTGGTGGTGGGCGCAGACGACCCGTCCATCGGCCGGATGGTGGCCAGCCTCTACCCCCCCGGGTGCCCGGTGGTCCTCACCGATCGACGCGGTGCCGAGCTGGTCAAGTACGCGGCCAACACCCTGCTGGCCATAAAGGTCTCGTTCGCCAACGAGGTGGCCGGGCTGTGCGACGCGCTGGGCACCGATGCGACGACCGTCCTCGAGGGCGTGGGCCTGGACCACCGCCTCGGGACCGCGTTCTTGGGGCCGGGCACGGGGTACGGCGGGTCATGCCTGCCCAAGGACGTGGCCGGGTTCCGCGCGGTTGGCGAGGCCCTCGGCACCCCCACCTACCTCGCCGACGCGGCCACCCGGCAGAACGACCGGGCCCGGAGGGAGGTGGTCCGCAAGCTCCACCGCATCCTCGGACCGCTGGCCGGCCGGCAGGTGGCCGTGCTCGGGACCGCGTTCAAGGCGGGCACGGACGACACCCGGGACTCTCCTGGGCTCGACATCGCAGCCCAGCTGGGCGCCGCCGGTGCCGGCGTGCGGCTCCACGACCCCCTGGCGTCCGGGGCGGCGGGCCAGGTGGAGTCCGTCGCCGAGGCGCTCGACGGCGCAGACGCGCTTGTGGTCGCCACCACCGCGCCCGAGTACGGGGAGCTCCCGGCCACCGCCGTGGCCGCGGGCATGCGCGGCCGCACGGTGGTGGACGCCGCGGGCGTGCTGGACCTCCGCGCCTACCTGGACGCCGGGCTCTCGATCTACGGCGTGGGGCGGGGGCTGGCCACCGAGTTCCCGGCCATCGTGTGGCCGCCCCTGCGATGGGCCCATCCGCCCGCTCCGCAAGTGGCGGTATGAGGGCCGGCTGAGCCATGGCCGCAACCACACCCCGAAGCGCCCGACCCTCCGCCAGCCAGCAGGACCGGAGGCGCCGGCAGCTGCGCGTCGGCCTCCTCTACGGCGCCATCGCCGGTGGCGCCCTGCTGGTGGCCGCCCTCCTCTCCCTCGGCCTGGTCCCGGGATCCAGCGGGCGGGTGCCGCCGGCGGTGCTGGTGGCGCCCGCCGTCCAGCGGGTGGCGCCGGCGGCGGGCGCCACAAGGCTGGGGAGCACAGGGCGGCCGACCGCGGGCTCGTCCTCTACCGCCCCGTCCGGTGCCGGCGCCCCGCCCGGTGCCGGCGTCCCGCCCGGCACTCATGCCGCCTCCGCTCCGCCGGCGACGGCTCCGTCCCCCGCTCCGACGGCGCCGGCCGCCAGGACCGGGTCGCCCGCGACGCAGCCGGTGGCCGTGCAGCAGCCCGTCGTCGCACTGACATCGTCGTCGCCAGATGCCTCCTCCTCCCCGGACGCGAGCTCGTCCACATCGTCGTCATCGGATACGTCCTCCTCCCCAGGCACCGGCTCGCCATCGACATCGACATCGACAACAGGCTCGTCCTCTTCGAGCGGAGGCTGAGCCGGCGGTGGCGCTCCTCTTCAGAAACGCCACCCGGTCAACAGGCTGGGCCGGGAGACAGAGGCGCCGCGCCGGCCGACCCGAGGGTGAACGCGCGGGCGCGGGCCCGGCCTCTGCGCCCGCCGGAGGGCAGCGCCAACGGCGCCAAAGGCCCCGGCTGGGCACCGCCGGGCGCCTGGCCGCGTTCCACGCCCTGGTGATCGCCACGGTGCTCGGGGTGGTGGCGATCCAGTTCACCCGTGCCTTCGCCAGCCGCTACCTGACCACGATCACCAGCGACCTGGTCGAGAACGTGACCACCTTCTCGGCCGGAGCCTCGAGCCGCCCGGCCGGCCAGTCCCTGGCCGTGTACACCCGGAGCTTCCTGGCCGACCACGGGGCCCATGGGGACCTCATGGCCGTGAGCATCCCGTCCCAAGGCGTGGACCTGGGCACGGCGGGCAGCCGGGCGCTGGCGGAGCTACCCGCAGTTGCGTCAGCACTGAAACGACCGCCGCCGCGCACCGAGGTCCTCCACGTGACCCTCAACGGATCCTCCCAAGAAGTCATGGCGGCACCGATCATCCAGAGCGGCCGCACCATCGGAACCTTCGTCACCTCCGGCTCGATGCTCGGCTACGAGCGGGCCAGCAGCTGGGCGCTCCGCCTGGCCGTGGGCGAGGGGCTGGTGACCGTCCTCGCCGCCACCGCCAGCGTCTACCTCATCCTCCGCCGCCTGCTCGGATCGGTCCAGCGCCTGACCAGGACGGCGCGCGACGTGGTCGAGCAGGGCGACCTGAGCCTGCGGGTGAGCGCCACCCGCTCCGCCGACGAGGTGGGCGAGATGGCAGCCACCTTCGACGCGATGATCGAACGGATCGACGACGCCATGGTGGCCCAGCGCCAGCTCCTCGCCGACGTCTCGCACCAGCTACGCAGCCCGCTCACCGTGATGCGGGGACACCTGGAGGTCATGACCAGGGGGCCGCTGATCGACCCGGCCGAGCTACGGGCCACGACCGCCATGGTCGTGGAGGTGCTCGACCACATGCGGTCCATGGTGGAGCAGTTGCTGCTGCTCGGCCGGTCCCTCGAGGTGGACTTCGCCGACGTCGTCCCGGTCGATCTCCGCTCGCTCGTCGTGGACGTGGCCGTGAGCGCGGAGGTGCTGGCGCCACGCGTCTGGAGCGTGGGACCCATCCCCGACGTGGTCCTGCACGCGGACCTCGACAAGGTGCGCGGGGCGCTCCTCAACCTCGTGGACAACGCCGTCAAGGCCACCACGCCCGCGGACACGATCTGCCTCTCGGCCCGGCTGTCGGTCGCTCCTCCGGCTTCGCTCGCGGACGGCGCGGCCCGCGCCCCCGCCGGCCCCGCCGGCTGGGTCGAGATCGTCGTGGAGGACACCGGGCCGGGCATCGCGGTGGAGCAGCGCGCCGCGGCGATGGCCCGCTTCTCCCGGGGTCCGGCAAACTACGAGCACGGCACCGGGCTCGGCCTGGCCATCGTGGCGGCGGTGGCGAAGGCGCACGGGGGCACCGTGGTGCTCGACGACTCCCCGTTGGGAGGGCTGCGGGCCGGGCTGTGCCTCCCGCTGATGGGCCGCCACCGGTCCCCCGCCCGCCCGATCGCCGTGGATGATCCATGCGCGTCCTGATCGTCGAGGACGACCGGGGGATCGCCTCGTTCCTGGAGAAGGGGCTGCACGCCGAGGGGCACACCGTCACGTTGGCCGGGGGGGTTGCCGCCGCCCGGCCGTGGCTGGAGCCGGGCCAGGACGGCGTCGACCTCGTGCTGCTCGACCTGCGCCTCCCCGACGGGCACGGCGAGGACCTGCTGCGCGGGGTCCGGGCCCGGGGGCTGGACATCCCGGTGATCGTCCTCACCGCCAAAGGAGAGGTCCACGAGAAGGTTGCCGGGCTGGACGCCGGGGCCAACGACTACATCACCAAGCCGTTTGCCTTCGAAGAGCTGCTGGCCCGCATCCGGGCCGTGATACGGGCCAACAGCCAGCCCTCCGGCGCCGAGCTGGTGGTCGGGGACCTCCGCCTGGACCTGCTGACCAAGGTGGCGCACCGGGCGGGCCGGCGGATCGAGCTCGCGCCGCGGGAGTGGACGATCCTGGAGCTGTTCATGCGCAACCCGGACCAGGTGCTCTCACGCACCCAGATCCTCAACCGGTGCTGGGACTACAGCTTCGACCCTGGGTCCAACGTGGTGGACGTGTACGTCGGGTACCTTCGGCGCAAGCTGAACGCACCCGGCCTTCCACCGCTCATCCAGACCATCCGCGGCGCCGGCTATCGCCTGGTCCGGCCCGGGGACTGACGCTCGACGCCCGGTCCGCCCGCTCACCCCAGCTTGGCGAGGGCCCGGCGCAGGTTGCGGACGGCCTGCTGGGTCCGCTGCTCGTTCTCGATGAGCGAGAATCGGACATGGCCGTCCCCGCCGGGCCCGAACCCGGCCCCGGGCGACACCGCGATCTCTGCCTCGCGCAGGAGGAGCTTGGCGAACTCGATCGACCCCATCCCCCGGTAGGGAACCGGGATCGGCGCCCACACGAACATGGTCCCCTTGGGCGGGGCCACGTCCCAGCCGATGCCGGCCAGTCCCGAGCACAGGGCGTCGCGCCGCAGCTCGTACACCTGGCGCAGCGCGGCGGGGTACTCGGGCGCCTCGCGCATGGCCACGATGGCGGCGATCTGGATGGGCTGGAAGGTGCCGTAGTCCAGGTAGCTCTTCAACTTCGTGAGGGCCTGGACGATCTGGGCGTTCCCGACCAGGAAGCCGACCCGCCACCCGGCCATGGAGAAGGACTTGGTCAGGGTGTAGAGCTCCACCGCCACGTCCTTGGCCCCGGGAACCTGGAGGATCGAGGGAGGCCGGTAGCCGTCGAAGCCCAGGTCCGCATAGGCGAAGTCGTGCACGAGCACGACCTCGTGCTCCCGGGCGAAGTCCACCAGGCGCGCCATGAACGCCAGGTCAACGCAGGTGGTCGTCGGGTTGTGGGGGAACGAGACGACGATCACCCGGGGCTTGGGCCACGTCGCGTCCCAGGTCTCCACGAGCGATGCGAAGAACGCCTCCCCCGGTCCCCCGCCCTGCCCTCCGGCCCCGGCGCGCTCGGGTGTCCCCAGGGGGATCTGGTGCACCTCGGCCCCGGCAAAGAGCGGGGCGTAGATGTGGATCGGGTACGAGGGGGCGGGAACGAGGGCCGAGTCCCCCGGTGACACCAGGACCCACATCACATGGGACAGGCCCTCCTTGGCCCCGATGGTCGTCACCACCTCCCGGTCGGCGTCCAGCTCCACGCCCCAGTTCCGCTGGTACACCTCGCAGACGGCCTGGCGGAGGTTGGGAATGCCCCGGGACGCCGAATAGCGGTGGTTCCGCGGGTTGCGCACCGCCTCGGCCAGCTTCTCGACCGCCACGGCCGGCGAGGGGAGGTCCGGGTTCCCGAACCCGAAATCCACGATGTCGGCGCCCCTCCGGCGGGACTCCTCCTTCAAGGCGTTCATCGCGGAGAACACGTACGGCGGGAGATCGTTGATGCGTCGGAGCTCCATGCGCAACGCTAGCCCGTTGGTTGCCGGCCCACTGCACCTGGAGAGACGGGGGCGCCGGCCTTCGCTACCGTAGGGGCGGCAGCACCGGACCGGAAGAAGGGCAGGACCTGCAGTGTCCACGACCGACGACGCCGTCCGCCGCGCCGGCGCCCACCGCCACGGCGCGGCGGCCCACGACCACCGGCTCCCGGCACTTCCCGACCGGGTCGACATCTTCGACACCACGCTGCGCGATGGGAGCCAGCAGGAGGGCCTCTCGCTCACCGTGGCCGACAAGCTGCGGGTGGCCGAGCAGCTCGACCACCTGGGCGTCGCCTACATCGAGGGCGGGTGGCCGGGAGCCAACCCCAAGGACGACGAGTTCTTCGCCCGGGCCCGGGACGAGCTGGCGCTGTCGACGGCCACCCTTGTCGCGTTCGGCTCGACCCGGCGGGCCGGCGTGCGGGCCGCGGACGACGAGGTGCTGGGGCGCCTGGTGGCCGCCGGTGCCCCGGTGGCGTGCATCGTGGCCAAGGCCTGGGACCGCCACGTGGAGGCGGCGCTGCGGACGACGCTGGACGAGGCGGCGGCCATGGTGTCGGACTCGGTGCGCCACCTCCGGGAGAACGGGCTCCGGGTGTTCGTGGACGCCGAGCATTTCTTCGACGGCTGGCGTCACCACCGGGAGTTCGCCCTCCGTGTGCTGGCCGCAGCCGAGGAGGCCGGGGCAGAGGCCCTCGTGCTGTGCGACACCAACGGCGGCTCGCTGCCCGACCAGGTGGGCGAGGCCGTGGCCGACGTGCGCCGGGCCACCAGCGCCCCCCTGGGGATCCACTGCCACAACGATGCCGGCTGCGCGGTGGCCAACTCCCTGGTGGCCGTGGAAGCGGGGGTCACCCAAGTCCAGGGGTGCGTCAACGGCTACGGCGAGAGGGCCGGAAATGCAGACCTGTCGGCCGCCATCCCCAACCTCAGCCTGAAGCTCGGCATCCGCACCCTTCCCGACCGCCGGCTCGAGCGGCTCACCTCGGTCGCCCACCACATCGCCGAGCTGGTCAACATCGTGCCCCCTGCCCAGCAGCCCTACGTGGGTGCATCCGTGTTCGCCCACAAGGGCGGCCTGCACGCCAGCGCCGTCGCCCGCCGCACCGACCTGTACGAGCACGTGGACCCCGAGCTGGTGGGCAACGGCCGCCGGGTCGTCGTCTCCGAGATGGCCGGGCGGGCCACCCTGGCCATGAAGGCCGACGAGCTCGGGCTGGACCTGGACGGGGAGGTGCTGGGCCGGGTCCTGGACGAGCTCAAGCACCTCGAGCACGAGGGGTACCACTTCGAGGTGGCGGACGGCTCCCTCGAGCTGCTCCTGCGCCGGGCAGGCGGATGGGCACCTGGGTACTTCGAGGTCGAGTCGTTCCGGGTGATCACCGATCACCGGGACGCCCCGCCGGGCGACGGCCTGACCACCGAGGCCACCGTCAAGGTGCACGTGGGCCAGGAGCGGATCGTGGCGACGGCCGAGGGCAACGGGCCGGTCAACGCCCTGGACGCCGCCCTGCGGCGGGCCATCGAGCCCCACTTCCCGGCGCTGCGCGGGGTGCGGCTGACCGACTACCGGGTCCGGGTGCTGGACACGGGCAGGGGAACCGGCGCCGTCACCCGGGTCCTGGTGGACACGGCGGACGACGAGCGGACGTGGACCACCATCGGCGTCTCCGAGAACATCATCGAGGCCAGCTGGCAGGCCCTGCACGACGCCGTCGTGTACGCCCTGGTGCACGCCGGTGGATCCGCCGGGGACCCGCTCGGCCGGCCGCCGCGCCAGCGGACAGCGCCGTGAACGGAGGTCAAGGGTGATCCGGAACGCCTGGTACGCGCTCGGCTTCTCCGGCGAATTCCCGACGGGCGCCCTGCAGGGTCAGACCGTCGCCGGGCTGCCGATGGTCGCCTGGCGCACCGAGGCGGGAACGGTGGCGGTGCTCGACGCCCGGTGCGCCCACAAGCGCTTCCCGCTCTGGGAGGGCCGACTGCTCGACGGTGACCGGTTGGAATGCGCCTATCACGGGTTCTGCTACGACGCCGCCGGCCGCTGCGTGGGCATCCCGGCCCTCGCCGAGCGGTCGCAGCGGATACCCGACACGGCCCGCCAGCGCGTCTACCCGTCGGAGGAGCAGGACGGCGTCGTCTGGGTGTGGCCGGGGGGACCCGACCGCCGCACTCCGGCCGGGCTTCCGCCCCGCACGCCCGAGATCGCCGATCCGGCGTGGGAGACGCTGGTCACCGAGCCGATGGACGTTGCCGCCAGCTACCGGCTGCTGATCGAGAACCTGTTCGACCTGACGCACTTCTACCCGTTGCACAACGGGAACATCGGCAGCCTGGCCGACGCCCAGGTGCCGGTGGAGATCCAGCGCGACCTCTCGGGGCCGGCCCCGGTCCTTCGGACGATCCGGCGCCGGCACGGCTTCGTGCTGCCGCCCATGACGCGCGAACGGTTCGGTCTGGAGGTCGCCGACCAGGTCCAGGTGCACGAGATGGTGGCGCCCAGCCTGTTCCGGGTCCACGTTGCCGTCGCCCCCCCGGGGCAGCTGGGGTCGGATGCCGAACAGGGATTCACCCTCCACCAGACGATCACCCCGGTGGGCGCAGACCGGCACGTGTGGCGCCGGGCGACGAGCTGCCCGGCCGGCTCCCGGTGGGCGGCCGACCCGAGCCGACGCCTGGTCGACGCCATCTTCGAGGGAGCGCCCACGGTCGTGGAGCAGGACCGGTGGGCCATCGAGCGCCAGCAGGAGATGTTCGCCTATCCGGACGAGGACTACCGAGAGGTGCACATCAAGTCCGACGGCGCCGTCGTCATGGCGAGGCGCATGCTGGACGCTATGGAGCTGGCCGAAGCGGGGACCCTGGACCCCTCACTCGTGTCGCCGACCCAGACCCGGATGCAGCCCAACCGCCGGCGGGCGGACCTGTAGCGGCGGCGACCAGCCCCGCCCCGCCCCGCCGGGCCCGGCGTCACCGCGGCAGGGATCCTGCCTGCCGGGGGCGCTCTCAGCCCGGGGGAAGCGGCTCCTCCTGCCTGAAGGGCGGCTCCTCCTGGCCGGCGGGCCGCCCGCCCGGGGTGACCGACACGTCCACGCCGATTCCGTTGCGCACGGCCTCGGTCACCACGCAGAAGTCCTCGAACAGGTCGAGGCAGCGTCTCGCCCCGCCCTCGGTCAGCGCCGCCACCTCGGGGTGGAGCTGCACGCGGATGGATCCCACCCGCAGGCGCCCGCGCTCGTTGCGAGCCGTCGTCACGTCCACGTCGGTGGACATGCCGCCTACGTCCACGTGGGCCTTGCGAAGGCAGAACAGCAGGCTGGCACTGAGGCAGTAGCCGACTGCGGCGCCCAGGACGGCTGACGCGTCCGGGCCCGAGCCCTCCCCCAGCGGCGCCGGCTCGTCCATGGCCAGCACCGGCAGCGCGGCGCCGAAGTCGGCGAGGAAGCGGTACCCGTCCTCGAGCTCGAGATGCACGCGGGTGGGCCCGTCAGGCTCCGACTCGTCGCTCACCGATGGTTCCTCCTCTGCGCCTGGCGCATGGTCGGACGCCACCCCGCAGGGCGGCCCTGCTGTCGATCCCCCCGGGAAGCTACCGCGGCGGCCGGGGCCGGTAGGCCACACTGGTCCGGTGGGTCACACTGGGCCGGTGGCCCGGACTGGGCCGGTGGCAGGGAAGCGTCCGGGCGCAGGCCAACCGGGTGGTCGTCGTGCTCGCGCTGCTGACCGTGCTACCGGCGGTGGCCTCAGCCGAGCGGATGCGCCACGGCGCCGGGAGGCGGACGGCCCGCCACGCCGGCTGGTCGTCTTTGCCGAGGGAGGGATCCCCCGCGGGAACGCCCGCCCGCCGTTCAAGCGGGGCGCCTTCGTGCTCGCCATCCGGACCGGGGTCCCCGTGGTGCCCGTGGCCATCACCGGAACGCGGGCGCTGCTTGGACCCGGAGCCGCGCTGGCCATCCGCCCCGCCCGGGCGCACGTTGCGTACCTGGCGCCCATCCCTACCCGTGGGTTGGGGGCGACGGACGCCGACCGGTTGCGTGACCGGACGGAGGCCGCCGTCCGCGCCGCCGCCGAGGACGACCACGTGCGCCAGACCTGCACGACCGTCACCGCGAAGGCGGCCGGGGCTGATCCGTCCCGGGGCACTCTGGAGCCGGAATGACGGCCGGCCCGCGAGAGAGCCGGACGGCCGAGGACCAACCGCCCCGGCGTCCCCTTCTCACCCGGACAGTGCGGGCACGATCTCGCCGCCGTACGCGGCCAGAGTGGCGTCCTGACCATCGTGCATCAGATAGAGGGCGAAGTGGGATACGCCGAGGGCCTGCAACTCCTGAAGCTTGGCCACGTGGGCTTCGGGGCTCCCGAGAACACAAAAACGGTCGACGATCTCATCGGGAACGAAATCGGTATCCGGGTTGCCAGTCCGGCCGTGGTGTGCGTAGTCGTAGCCCCTTCGCCCCTCGATGTAGGCGGTCAGGGCTTGGGGCACCGCGCCGGACACGTGTCCGTAACGCGAGACGAGGTCGGCAACATGATTGCCGACCATCCCACCGAACCACCGCACCTGGTCGCGTTGACGAGCAACGTCGTCGCCGACATAAGCGGGCGCCGCGGCGCACACCGTGATCGCGTCGGGGTCTCGGCCCGCCTCCTCTGCCGCCGCCCGGACCCGGCCGATCGCCCATTCGATCACAAAGGGATCGGCAAGCTGGAGGATGACCCCGTCAGCATCCCGACCAGCCACCGCCAACGCCTTCGGACCGTACGCCGCCATCCAGACCGGCAGCGACCCGCCGCGCACCCACGGGAACCGGACACTGGCCCCATGCAGCTCGACTTCCTCGCCCTGAGCCATGGCCCTCACAACCCGGATGCAGGCACCTACTTGCTCCACCGAAGTCGGACGCTCGCCGATCACGCGTACCGCCGAGTCGCCGCGCCCGATGCCGCAGATGGTCCGGTTGCCGAATATGTCGTTCAGGGTGGCGAATAAGGACGCGGTGACCGGCCACTCCCGCGACCGTGGGTTCGTGACCATCGGACCCACGGTTACGTGCCGCGTCGCCTCGAGGATGAGCGGGTAGATGACGAACGGCTCCTGCCAGAGCACGGGCGAGTCGAACGTCCACACCGCGGAGAAGCCGTACTCCTCGGCGCGCCGGGCCAGCTCCACCAGCCGAGAGGCGGGCGGGTCGGTCTGGAGGACGAGCCCGAAGTTCATCTCGCCCCTTCGGTGCTGCGGTCGGCCATCTCGCCACCCCCCATCGGCTGCCCCGGAGTACCGGTGCACGAGAACGGCTCTCGCCGCACGAAGCGCCCGTGACCCTCGCGCCCCGTGAACACCCCCCGCTCGATCACCACCTGTCCACGTGAGATGACCGTGTCCACGCCGCCCGTCACCTCCATACCTTCGTAGGCTGAGTAGTCCACAGCCATATGGTGATCGGCAGCCGACAGCGTGTGCTGTCGGCTGGGGTCGTACAGCACGATGTCCGCGTCCGCGCCAGGTAGCAACGAGCCTTTCGCCGGGTGGAGGCCGAAGAGGCGGCTGGGTGCCGTAGACGTGAGCTCCACCCAGCGGGCCAGGGAGATGCGGTTGCCCACCACTCCCTGGTAGAGAAGATCCATACGGTGCTCGACCCCAGGGAGCCCGTTGGGGATCTTCGAGAAGTCGTCTCGGCCGAGCTCCTTTTGGTCCTTCATGCAGAAGGGGCAGTGGTCCGTCGCCACCACCGAAAGGTCGTCGGTGCGCAGGCCCCGCCATAGTGCTTCTCGATGAGCGCCGGCCCGGATCGGAGGTGAGCACACGTATTTAGCCCCTTCCTGACCCGGGCCTGCCATCAACGACTCGTCCAGGAACAGGTATTGGGGACAGGTCTCGGCGAACACCAACCGCCCCTCATCCCGGGCCGCCGACACCTCGGCCAGTGCTTCCATCGCGGACAGATGGACGATGTAGAGCGGGCAACCCGCAACCCCGGCTAGAACGATGGCGCGATGGGTTGCCTCGCCCTCCAGCACGGAGGGCCGAGTTTCTCCGTGCATCTTCGCCTCTCCCCTGCCCGCAGCGAGTGCTTGCTCGACGAGCACGTCGATGGCGATCCCGTTCTCGGCGTGCATCATGACCATCGCTCCGGCTTCCGCTGCCGTCTGCATGGCTCGGAGAATTTGCCCGTCATCTGAATAGAACACGCCGGGATAGGCCATGAAGAGCTTATAGCTCGTAACGCCGTCCTGGACGAGCCCGTATACCTCCTTCAGCACCTCCTCAGTCACGTCCGACAGGATCAGGTGGAAGCCGAAATCGATGGCGCAGCTTCCTTCAGCACGCGCCATCCAGGTCTCCAACCCTTGGCGCGCCGAACCACCCCGTGGCTGGATGGCGAAGTCCACGATCGTGGTCGTACCGCCGTGCGCCGCCGCCCGGGACCCCGTCGAGAAGGTGTCCGCGGAATGCGTGCCGCCAAAGGGCATCTCCATGTGCGTATGGACGTCGATGCCGCCGGGCACGACAAGCTTGCCCCGGGCATCGATGCGGGTCGTCCCTGGATCTACGGGCACAGTCCCCGGCGTCAGGAGCGCAGCGATCCGTTCTCCTTCAACGAGTATGTCCGCGGCTGCCGCGCCGGACGAGGTGACGACGGTGCCCCCTTCCACCAGGAGCCGGCTCATGGCGCGACGAGCGAGCCGTACGCTTCGGGGCGTCGATCGCGGTAAAAGGCCCAGAGCTGTCGCACCTCTTCCAGGATCCCCATGTCCAGGTCGCGCACCACAGCCTCGTCCTCAGATCCAGAGGCTGCGTCGCCAACGAGCGTCCCGCGGGGATCGCAGAAGTAGGACCCACCGTAGAAGTCGTCGTCCCCGAGCGGCTCCACACCCACGCGGTTGATGGCGCCCACGAAGTACTCGTTCGCTACTGCCGCCGCCGGCTGCTCGATGTTCCACAGGTAGGCAGAGAGGCCGCGGCTCGTCGCCGATGGGTTGAACACGATCCGGGCGCCCCCGAGTCCGAGCGCTCGCCACCCCTCGGGGAAGTGCCGGTCGTAGCAGATGTAGACCCCGATCGGCCCGACCGCACTCTCGAATACGGGGAACCCGGCGTTCCCCGGTCGGAAGTAGAACTTCTCCCAGAACCCCTTCACCTGCGGAAGGTGGTGTTTCCGGTAGATGCCAAGTTTGCGCCCGTCCGCGTCCACGACGACCGCGGTGTTGTAGTAGACACCCGGTTGCTCCTCCTCGTAAATCGGCGCCACGATCACCATCCCGGTCTCCCGGGCCAGCGACTGGATGCGCTCGGTGGTCGGACCGGTTACCGGTTCGGCGTACGAGTAGTAGCCGGCGTCCTGCACCTGGCAGAAGTACGGGCCGTAAAACAGTTCCTGGAAGCACAGCACCTGCGCGCCCTGTGCCGCCGCTTGCCTGGCCAGTTCGAAGTTCGAGTCGATCATCGACTCCTTCTCGCCGGTCCAGCGAGTCTGTACCAGCGCCGCCCTCACGATATCCACG
>DAHUZE010000104.1 GCA_027306755.1 Acidimicrobiaceae bacterium
GTGTCGGCACTGCTCAACGCCGGCCCGGCGCGCCGGGCGCTCGGCTCCGAGCAGGTGCATAGCCCCCACCTGATCGACGCCGAGGTTGCCAACGCTCTCCGGCGCCACGTCTCTGTCCGGCAACTGCAGGCCGGTGCCGCCTGGGCCGCTCTCAATCGCTGGCGGCGCCTTGCCATCATCCGCTATCCGGTCAACGGCCTGTTGGAGAGAGTCTGGGAGCTGCGCGACAGCGTGTCAGCGTACGACGCCGCCTACGTCGCACTCGCCGAACTCCTGGACTGCTCGCTGCTCACCGCAGATGCCCGATTGAGCCGGGCACTCGGGAGCCGTTGCCCCATCACCGTCGTGCCCCGCTGACCGAGCGGCCTGCGCGGTTGAGCGGATGACCCCTGCTCCTCCGTCCGGAGATCGGGGGCGCCGGTAGGTGGGTGGGGTGACCATCGCGCGGCGCGGTGAGGCTGCGCCCACCTGTGGACCGACGCGCTGGCCGAGGACTGGGCCGACTCGATCGGTGCGGATGAGGGGAGCCGGCCCGTGCGCGGGGTGACCGGGGCAGGGATCACTCGGCGGCGACCTCGGTGGTGGCGGCACGGGCCGGGGCCTCGTCGACGGGGGCCGTGCCATCCGCGAAGGCGGCCGTGAGGTCCTGGAGGGCGAGGGTGTTGACGGCTCGGGGCAGGCCGCGGCTGATCGCGTGCAGGCACGTGAGCGCATCGTCGGTGAGAAGCGGCTCGGCGCGGCCGGCCACGACGAGGTGCTCGAGGACATAGTCGGCGGTCTCGGCGTGGGCCGACCACGATCTATGCCCTCATGGCGCGCGGCCAGCTCCCCGCCCTCAACGTCGGTCGGCTCACCTGGATCCGTTTCGCGGACCTCGAGGTGTTCGTGGACGGGGTGGCGCTGCCAGCGATCGGCGGTCCGCCGCCACCCGTCCTTCGATCTGGACGGGAGGCTGCACGCGCGTGAGGCGGCGAGCCAACGGCGAGGGGTGCGTCTACAAGCCCGCCACGGAGTGGCGGGCTTGCCTGCTCGTGGGCCGTCGGCGCCGGTATTTCCCGGTCGCAGCCGCCAGGACGTGATGGAGAAGCTGGCTCAAGATCCGAAGGAGCGCACTCGTGGGATGTGTCACCCCGTGGACGTCTCAGGGTCGCGACGTTCAGCGCCGAATGGTTGATGATGGTGCAGCCTTCCCTCCGGCCGCGGACCCGGGTGCGTGATAGCGAGCTGATCTCGGGTCACATGGTTCCGGCGCTCGTTCGCTGCGTACTCGCGGATCTCCGAGCGTCCGATCTCGATGCGCACTATTGGGCCAAGCTCCCTTCCGGGCAGAGGCCGCGACCGGGACGGCACCTCCCTACGGCCGTCCACACGTTGCTCGACCAGGCGATGCGACTCGGTCTGGTCGTGCGCAATGTCGCCCGCCCGGCAGCTCCTCCTTGCCTGCCCACTGGAGATGCACTTCCTCGGTCCGGAGCGGGCCCAATGGTTCCTTGATGCCGCCTCGGGAGATCGGAACGAGGCGCTCTGCACCCTCGCATCACTGCCGGCATTTGGCTCGGCAAGCTGCTCGATCTGCCATGGACGGACCTCGACCTCGAGCGTGGTGTGCTCGCGATAACGGGATCAGCCAAGCGGACCGCAGATCGCATCCAGATCGCTGAACCGAAGACGGCCCGTCCGCGGCGCCAGGTCATCTGTTCGCGGCTCGCGATCGACGCGCTCCGACGCCACCGAGCGGCACAGGCCGCCGAGCGACTGGCCGCCGGCGATGCGTGGACAGACCGGGCCTCGTGTTCGACATCAACGTAGGTGGCCTCCTCGGAGACCGGAACCGTGCCGCCGGGAGTTCTACCCGCGTTTCACCCACGCGGGACTACCCCGTATCCGCTTCCACGACCTGCGACCCATCGCGGCGGCGGCCATGCTGGCGCAGGGGGTGCACCGGCTGGTCACGGCCGACGTCCTGGGGCACGCCAGCCCGTCGCTGGTCGTCGACCGGTACGGCCATGCCAGCGAGGCGATGCACCGCCGGAACCCAGGCTATGGACCGCCTACCCCGCCCCGGGTCGCCCCTGCCACCGCAACCGGCGCCCGTCGACGTCCCCCAACGTCCGGGGTCAGCCGGCGGCGCTGCTGTCACTATTGCTGCCACCGGGACCGAGCGGTCGAACCAGCCCCCAGCCGACGAGGGGGCTCGAACCCCTGACCTGCGGTTTACGAAACCGCTGCTCTACCAACTGAGCTACATCGGCGGGCAGCCGCCCAGTCTACCAGCCACGCGCCTCGCCCGGGATGGGCGCCAGCGCCCGGCGGCGTGGTCGCGGGCCGGAGCGCGATCGGATCAGGCGGCCAGCGAGATTTCGACGGCCGCCTCGGCCGGCCGTTCCCGTGCGACCCCCGAGCGCAGTAGCAGGAATGCCCCGGCGGCCGCGGCCAGTGCCACCACCGCACCGACGACCAGGGCGAGCTGAAGCCCGCTCGTGAAGGAGGTGAGCGAGGCCGAGGTGATCGCCCGGGAGACGGCACCCGACACCCCC
>DAHUZE010000106.1 GCA_027306755.1 Acidimicrobiaceae bacterium
GTGTCGCGCCGCCGGGTGGACCTTGACGCCGGCGAGCTCGTCCTCGTGCCGACGTTCCGCATCCCGGTCCTCATCCACACTCGGTCGGGCAACTCCAAGTACCTCAACGAGATCGCCAACTCCCATCCGCTCTGGCTGAGCCCCTCCGACGCTGCACGGCTCTGCCTCGGCACTGACGAGCTGGTGCGGGTTCGCACCGAGATCGGGTACTTCGTCGCCCGGACGTGGGTGACTGAGGGCATCCGACCTGGGGTCTGCGCCCTCAGCCATCACATGGGCCGGTGGAGCCTGCACCAGGCGCAGGGAAGTCGCTGGTCGGCAGGGGGCCTGGCCGACATCACCCATCCGGGCGGGCCTGACACCTGGATGCTGCGCTACAAAGAGCCGGTCGGTCCGTTCGCCTCAAACGATCCCGACTCGTCCCGGATCGACTGGAGCGACACCGGAGTGCACCAGAACCTGGCGTTCGCGGTGCATCCCGACCCGTGGTCGGGCATGAACTGCTGGCTGCAGAAGGTCACGGTCGAGCCCGCAGGCCACGACGACCGCTACGGGGACGTCTTCGTCGACCGTGCCCGCTCCAGGGCTGTCTATCAGGAGTGGCTGTCCCTGACCCGGCCCGCTCTCGGCCCGGGCGGCCAGCGCCGGCCGGAATTCCTCATGCGGCCCCTCAAGCCGAAGCGGCGCGCCTACCGCCACCTGGATGGCGGCGGCTCGCCTGGATGAGGAGGCCGACATAGCGCTGGGGCCGGGAACCGGCGGCGACGATGGGACTCCCGGCGTCAGCGGCAGCCGGGATCCGGATCCGCGCGCCACGGAGCAGGCCAACGTTCCCTCGCGCCTCGCGGACTTCCCGCCGTTGTTCTGGGCGCTGGTGGTGCTGACCGGCCTGGGTGCCGGGCTGGGGGCGATGGCGTTCATGGCCCTGCTCCACGAGGTCCAGCACTTGGCGTTCGGGTACCACTCCGGCGAATACTCGGTAGCCGTCAGCCACCACGGCAACCTGCGGCGGGTCGTCGTCCTCACCGCCGGCGGCCTGGTGACGGGCGTCCTGCTCTTCACGCTCCGCAAGGTTGCCGGGAGCACCGGCGGTGAGCCGACGCGCGCCGTGTGGACCGGTTCGGGAGACGTCGCCCCCCTCCCCACCTTTGCCAGCGGAGCGATCTCGGAGATCTCGGTGGGCATGGGCGCCTCCATCGGACGGGAAGCTGCTCCCCAGCACGCGGGAGCAGCGGTCGGAGCATGGCTGGCGCGTCGCGCCAAGCTCACCACCGAACAGCGGAGGGTGCTCATCGCTTGCGGCGCCGGCGCCGGCGTGGGCGCCGTCTACAACGTCCCCTTCGCTGGCGGCCTGTTCGCCGCCGAGGTCTACCTCGGCACGATCTGCTTGTCGACCATCGTCCCCGCCCTGGTCACCTCGCTGGTTGCGACCGCGGTGTCTTGGCTGTCGTTGCCCGCCCGACCGCTGTACAAGATCCCGGAGCTGGTGAGCCCACCTCCGTCGCTGCTCCTCTGGGCGTTGCTCGCCGGCCCGGCGATCGGTCTTGCGGCCGGAATGTACGTACGCGCCATCGCCTTCTCCTCCGACCACCGTCCGAAGGGCCGGCTGCTGCTTGTGCTCCCGATGCTCGGAACCGCGGCCGTCGGGTTCATCGCGATCGGCTACCCGTTCGTCCTCGGCAACGGCAGGGATCTCGCTCAGCTCGCGATGACCGGCAGGACCGGGCTCGTGGGCCTGGCTGCGCTGAGCCTGCTCAAGCCGGTCTCAACCAACCTGACTCTGGGAAGCGGGGTCACGGGGGGTCTCTTCACCCCTACCTTCAGCTTCGGGGCGGTTCTCGGAGCGTTCCTCGGGCGATGCTGGACGTATGTGTGGCCCGGACCGGATCCAGCCAGCTACGCGGTGGTGGGGGCCGCGGCGATGTTGTCCGCCGGGATGCAGGCTCCCCTGGCCGGGATCGCGTTCACGATCGAGCTGACGGGCAACTCGGACAAGGTCATGGTGGCCATGTTGCTCGCGACGGCCGGAGCCGTCCTCACCTGCCGGCTGTTCGAGCAGCGGTCCGTCTACTCGGCAAGGCTGCCGATGCACTGATGGCACCGGAACTGGCCCACGCGGGGTCGCCCGGTTGCGCCCCTGGGACGTTGGCGAGCAGTCAGACCGGGGTGGTGCGATCGAGACTGGCGCCGGAAGTGGCGTGGCGGAGGTTTCCCGGGCCGTGCCAGTCGATGCACACGACGGCGGCGTCGTCACGCAGCTTGCCGCCGGTGGCGTGCACGACCAGATCGGCCAGCTCCTGGACGATCTGGCGGGGGTGGCGGGCAGCGGTGGCCGACAGCGTCGCCCGCATGTCGACGTTGGCGGCGTTGCGCTCGAGATAGCCGTCGGTCACGAGGACGAGCCGGTCACCGGGCTCGAGCTGGAAGGTCTGTACCTGGTAGGGGACCTCAGCGACCCCGAGAGGCAGGCCCGTGTCCAGGTGCAGCTGTTCGGGCAGCCCTTGCCGGACGAGGTAGGGGGCCGGGTGACCGGCATTGACCAGCTCGGCGCGGCCGTCGCCGAGCCCGATCCGCACGATCAGGCCCGTCACGAACTGCTCGCTGTCGACATGGTTGAGCAGCTCGACATTGGCAGCGTCGGCTTGGGCGGCCGGCCCCGCGAGGCTCCGGCGGCTGTTTCGCAGCGAGGCGACGGTGAGGGTCGCCAGCAGGGCAGCAGTGGTGGAGTGCCCGATGGCGTCGGTGATCGTCACATGCAGGTGCTCCCGGTCGACGGAGTAGTCGAAGGTGTCACCGCCGACGTCGTGCGCGGGCTCCAGCCAACCGGCCAGGCTGAACGGGCCCCCCTCCACGCTGTAGGCGGGCGGCAGGAGCCGTCGTTGGATCTCCGCCGGGACACTGAAGACCACGTCTCGCTGTGCCCGCTCGAACATGTCGCTGTGGCGGCGTGCCGCCACCAGGCAGTAGGCGAACGCGTGCGCGGCCCCGCCCAAGAACTCGGTGGTCTCGGCGTCGGGCCGAGCGGGGAGGAGAAGCTCCAGGAGCCCCAGCGTGTCGCCGCGCTCGGTCACCGGAACAAGCACCCGCCAGCGCCCCTCGCCGGCAGCTGTGACCTCGATGTGCTGGGTGAACATGGCTCGCTCGTAGACGGATCCGGCCAGCGGGATGCTCTCGGTGCGCTCGTTGTGCCCCGCAACCCACTCGAGTCCCGGCTCGACGTGCGAGAGGCGGACCAGTGCCGTGCAGCTGAGGTTCGTCAGCAACAGCCTGACATCGTGGGCGCCGACCTCCCTCAACAGCTCCGCGGCGAGCACTTCGACGGCGTCTACCGGAGGGGCCTCCTCCGCCGCCGCCAGCAGCGACCGGAGGTCAAACCGAGCCACGTGCGCCCCTCACGTCGCTGATCCTACCCAGCCTCTACGCTGGCGATTCGCAGCGCAACTGCAGAACGCCGGCCTCGGAAAAGGTGCGCAGCGACCTGCAGTTCAGTGATCTCCGCCGTGTCCATAGTGATGGCGCCTCACCTCATGGTCGAGGCCGAGGCGCCATCACCGGACAGTCTGCGGTAGGCCCCCACCTATGGGGACGCGCAGCGGACCCTAGAGCACCCGCACGTTTTGCGCCTCGGGCCCCTTGCGGCCCTGCGCCAAGTCGAACTCGACCTGCTGACCCTCTTCGAGGGTCTTGTAACCGTCTCCGGCCACATTGGAGTAGTGCACGAAGACGTCCTTGTCCCCGTTGCTCGGAGTGATGAAGCCGAAGCCTTTATCGCTGTTGAAGAACTTCACGGTTCCAGTTGCCATTGCCTTGCTCTCTCTCTTATCCGTTGCTGTGTAGATCGACGTTTGGGTGGAGATGGGTGTTGGGACGCACGGATCAGGACCGCTTGCTCGCTCCCAAGGTCTCGAAGGGGTGGCCGCAGGCGGAGGGCTCACTGAGCGCCCCGTAGCTCCGGCAGCGCTCATTGTCGCACCATCCTACGAGCTGCTTGCCCTGACGGACATCCCCGGCGTGCTCGGCGCAAAGCGCGATGTCGGGCAGGATCACGGTCACCGAGTAGGACGGGTCCGCTGGGTCAAGGCCGCGAGCCAGCGTCCGGCGGGGTGGGTCGAGGGCCTCCGTTGCCGGTTCGCTGCAGACGACGCAGGTCGTGCTCGGCGCCGCGGCGGTCAATTCAGGACCGCCTCTCGGTGCTCTCCGGGGTTCCAGGCGCTCCTCCGTGCCCCGTCACCTGCGCACCGGCCGACGCCGATCAGCGGCACGACCGAGGAGGCCCGTAGGGTTGTGCCCTGGCAGAAAATGGGATGCTCCGTTCGGTCCGGCCGACTCGGGGATCTCTCGAACGGGCCACGTCGGCTCGTGCCGACGACAACACCACCTTACCAGGTCGGAGCATTGGTGCGCCGGGGACCGGTCGCCTGTTCGACCAGTGCCGCGGCATCGTCCATCCGGCCGTCGGCCACGATCGCCGTGAGCGGGCCGTCCAGGAGCTGGCGCCAGTCCACGCAATCGGTGGGGCGCCCCTCGGCCCGGAGCGTGGCACGAGCCCTTCCCAGGAGGGTCGCCAGCTGTCCGAGGTGGGCGCCCACCATACGCGCGACGCGTGTGCGGAGCCATCCGGCAAGGGCCGGGCTCGTGCCACCAGTGGAGACGGCCACCGTGACCGCGCCTGTTCGCCAGACGGCGGGAAGCATCACCGAGCAGTGGGCCGGGTCATCGGCACTGTTCACCCAGACGCCGGCCGCCTCGGCATCAACGTAGACCGCTCTGTCCACGTCGGGCACACCGGTGGCGGCGATCACGAACCGGTAGCTGGCCGCTTCGCCCGCCTCGTACGGGCGCACCCGGACATCGACCGACCCTGCGACCGGCTCGCGCAGGGTGCGGTCATCGCGCAGGATGCGCAGGGCAGCACTGGCGTCGGTCGCCACCATGGTCACTTCCGCTCCGCATTCCACCAGCGTGCGGACCTTGCGGGCAGCGACGGGCCCGCCGCCCACAACCAGGCAGCGCCGTCCCCGGAGCACCAGGCCAACGGGGTAGAGCGGGCTCTCGGCCACCGGGCCCTCGGCCAGCGGGCCCTGCAATCCCTCCCCGCCCGACCCCGAGCCGTCCGACCCAGAACCGGCAGTGCCGGCGTCCGCTCTCACGATCATGGATGCTCCGGTTGCGGGAGGGGACGACCGGTGGTGGACGAAACCCCGAAAATATGATCAACTAAGTCAAGTATACCCTCCGCCCCCCCGGCAGACCACTCGGGAGATTCCGCATGAGCCTTCGAGCCGTTGCCCGCGCCTGATGCCCTACGACGAGACGAGCCCGTACGGCGTGGCGCTGCACGGTTCCACGCGGGCCGTGCCCTTCCTCAACCCGTACCGTGCCACGGGGAAGCTCCACCAGATCGAACGCTGGAAGCTCGACCGGCACCCGCTGGACGTGGCCGAGTCCGTTCTGTCCACATATGCCCGGCAGGGTCCGGGCGCCATCGACGCCGTTCCCGGTGAGGCCGAGCGCCTGAAGTGGGTCGGTCTGTACCCCCAATCTCAGGGTGGGGACGCCTTCATGCTGCGGGTGAAGGTGCCGGGGGGATTCCTCACGGCGGCCCAAGCCCGCGAGATCGGCGTCGTGGCGGAAGCCTACGGCGAGGGACCCGTCGAGAGCGCCGTCTTCGGGAGCTCCTACGCGGACCTCACGACCCGCCAGGACGTCCAGATCCACTGGGTCCGCATCGCGGACGTCCCTCGCATCTGGAAGCGACTGGCCCGGGTCGGGCTCACGACCATCCAGGCCTGCGGCGACTCGGCCCGGAACGTGCTTTCGTGCCCCGTGTCCGGGGTGGATGCCGATGAGGCGTTCGACGCCCTCCCCGTTGCCGTCGCCATCAACGAGCACTTCACCGGGAACCGGGAGCTCGCCAACCTCCCGCGCAAGTTCAAGATGAGCGTGACGGGCTGCCGCGAGGACTGCGCCAGAGCCGAGATCCAGGACGTCGGGCTGTGGCCGGCCCGGGCCGGCGACGGCCGGGTCGGGTTCAACGTGCTGGCGGGAGGGGGCCTGGGCGACGGCGAGCGCCTGGCGTCGGATATCGACGTCTTCGTAGAGCCCGCGCAGGCACTGGATCTCACCCGGGCAGTCGCCCGGCTCTTCTCGGAGCTGGGAAACCGCGAGAACCGGGGCCAGGCGCGGATGCGCTACCTCGTCCAGGAGCTCGGTCCTGAGGGTTTCCGCGCCGAGCTGGCCTCGCGCTTCCCGCGGGAGCTCGAACCCGCCGGTGAGGAGCTCACCCGCCACTACCGGGGCGACCATGTGGGAGTGCATCTCCAGAAGCAGCCGGGGCTCCGGTACGTCGGCTGCTCGGTGCCGGTCGGCCGCATGAACGGCATCGAGCTGGTGGAGGCAGCTCGGCTGGCCACGCGCTACGGGGACGGCACCATCCGCCTCGGCACCGACCAGAACTTCGTGCTGACCGGCGTTGCCGAGGACCGGGTCGAAGACCTGCTCGCCGAGGAGCTGATCGTCAAGTACTCCCCTTTCCCCGGTCCGTTCGAGCGCGGGGTGGTGGCCTGCACCGGCAGCGAGTTCTGCCGGTTCGCGGTGGTGGAGACGAAGGAGCGTGCGGTGACGTGGGCACGCCGGCTCGACCGGGAGCTGGGAGGCAGCACGGCAACGGACGCCGGGGTCATCCGTATGCACTTTTCGGGATGCCCGGCCTCGTGCGCGCAGCCGCAGATTGCCGATATCGGGTTCCGGGGCGACACGGCCCACGTGGGCGAGCGCATCGTGGAGGCCGTGGACATCGGCATGGGTGGCTCGCTGGGGCCCGACGCCGCGTTCATCGACTGGGTCGACCATGCCCGCCCCGTGCAGGACGTGCCTGACGCATTGCTGCGGGTCGTGCAGCGGTACCAGGCGGAGCGGCGTGCGGGCGAGCCGTTCTACAACTGGGCCCGCCGCACGCCCAACGGCGAGCTGCGGACCACGCTCGCCGGCGCGGCGGCAAACGGCGCGGCGGCAAACGGCGCGGCGGCCAACGCGAAGGCCAACGCGGGGGAAGGTCGATGAAGGCGTTCGCCATCCGCGAGCAGATGAACGGCATCGAGGAGCCACCGGGCAAGACCTGGTTCTGGGAGCTCGAAGCCGGCGTCATCTTTGCCGATCGCTGTGTCCGGTGCGGGTCCTGCGTTGCCGCCTGCCCCTCGAACTCGATCGGCGTGCGCGCCGACACCGGCCTTCCCGAGCTGGTGAAGATGTGCACCGGCTGCTCGCTCTGCTGGGACTTCTGCCCGCGCGGTGGGCTCCGGTACGAGGCGCTGTGGCCGCCGTCGACCACACGGGCGGACGATGCTCCCGTCGTCAGCAGACCGGACGCCTCCGACCCCTACTGGAAGCTCACCGGCGGCCCGCCCGGCGAGGGCCTCGGTGCCGTCCTGGAGCGCTACGCGGCCCGGGCTGCTCCGCGCCTCCCGGGCGCCCAGGACGGCGGGGTCGTGACGGCGCTGCTCCTGGCCGCGCTGGATGCCGGGGACATCGACGGCGCGCTGGTCACGCGCCCGAGCCGCGATCGCTCCGAGCCGTGGAAGGGCGTCGCCCACGTGGCCACGTCGGCCGCCGAGATCCGGGAAGCCGCAGGCAGTCTCTACAACCAGACCATGGCCCTGGCGGAACTGGACCTGAGCCGGTGCGACCTCCCGGAGCGACCGCGCGTGGCCGTGGTCGGCACGCCGTGCGAGATCCAGGGGATCCGGGCGATGCAGGCCCGGCGCTGGTCCACGGGGGCCCATCGCATCGACTCCGTGGTGCTCACGATCGCCCTCCTCTGCACGAAGAGCTTCGACTACGAGGCCCTGACCCTGCGGGAGCTGCGCGACAAGCGGGCCATCGACATCGATCGGGTCGGCAAGGTGGATGTCATCGGCGGGCGTCTGATCGTGGAGTACCGAGATGGCAGCGTTGCGCTGGACGAGCCCGTCAGGGACTTCCACGGGGCGGCGCTCAAGGGGTGCGACGAGTGCGCGGACTTCCTCGGTCGAAGCGCCGACATATCCGTGGGCAGCGTCGGCTCCGCGCAGGGTTGGTCGAGCCTGCTCGCCCGCACCAGGGCGGGGCTCGACGCCGTCAACCGCGCCCGCAGCCGGCTCGACCTGCGCGACCTCGATGACCCCGAGGCGCTGCTCCGGCTCGACCGGCTCGACAAGCGGATCGCCCTCCGTTCGCTCGAGCGCACCTTCGATCCCGACGCGCCCCTGTTCATCGACTACGAGGAGCACCTCCGCAGCTACGAAGGGAGCTCGCGCCAGCCGGTGGTGCTCCGGCGATGAACGCCCAGGCGCAACTGGTCCGCCCCCGCCCCCACCTTCACCTGCCCGACGAGCCGCTCGGACGGAAGGAGGCGTGGGGTGCAGCAGTGCTCGAAGGCGCGGACCCGGCGCGGGTCGTCGGCGATGGGGACGGCGTGGCCGCCTGGCTGTGGGCCCGGTGGTCCGCCCTCGCCGCGCACGGGATGGATGCGGAGAGCTTCTGCGAGGTGGTGGCCGGGTACCGGCGGGAGGTGTGGTTCTGGATCGCCGGGGACCGGACCTGGGAGCACTGCTGTGCCGGCTTGATAGGCCGCATCGCCCGGCGGCTCGGACCGTGATCGCCGCGGGTGCCCGGACAGGGCTCGACATGGGGGCGCCATGACGGTGTACCTGGTCGGCGCCGGGCCGGGAGACCCTGAGCTCATCAGCGTGCGCGGGGCGCGACTCCTGAAGGACGCGGACGTCGTCCTCTACGACCGCCTGGCCGCACCGCTCCTGGCCCTGGCCGGACCCGGCGCCGAGCTGGTTGACGTCGGCAAGTCCGCCGGCTCCGCGCCGGTGCCCCAGGAGGACATCAACCGGCTGCTCGTCGACTACGGGGCGAGTCCCCACCCCTGCGTCGTTCGCCTGAAAGGCGGGGACCCGTATGTCTTTGCCCGAGGTGCCGAGGAAGCCATGGCGCTCGAGGACGCCGGTGTCGACTTCGAAGTCGTGCCGGGCATCAGCTCCGTGCTTGCCGCCCCGGCGGCAGCGGGCGTCGCCCTCACCTGCCGCAACCTCGCCGAGACGGTCACCGTGCTCTCCGGGCACGACGATCCCGGTACGTGGGCGCCCGGGTACGCCGAGTCCCTCGTGACCCTCGGAGGCACGATCGTCGTCGTGATGGGAGCCGGCCGCGTCGCACGTATCGCCCGGCGCCTCATGGGTGCGGGATTGTCACCGGAGACGCCTGTCGTGGCCGTCCGTGCCGCCACCACGCCGGCGCAGGAGGTGCGGCGCACCACGCTGGGATCGATCGAGGGGGCACTGCTCATGCCGCCGGCGCTCTTCGTGATCGGAGATGCCGCCGGCCTCGATCTGCGACCCGGGGCACACGCGCAGCGGCGGCCTAGGTCCAGAGCGAGTCCAGGTCGACGGTGATGGGGTCGCCGGATGCGCCCACCTCGGGGGCCTGGGTCCGGTGCTCCTCCACGGTGTCGAGGGCGGCGGCAACCGGCTCGTCGATGAACCGGCTCATCGGGACGAGCGTGTGGCGGTCGTCGTGCGCCCACCTGTGGTGGGGCATGCGCAGCGGGGAATAGAGATGGAGCTCGTCCCGGGCCCGCGTGACGGCGACGTAGAAGAGGCGCCGCTCCTCATCGAGGCCGTCAGCGGAGCCGAGTGCCATGTCGATGGGGATCATGCCGTCGATGACGTGGGGAATGTGCACGATCGACCACTCCAGCCCCTTCGCCGAGTGGATCGTCGAGACGACCAGGTAGTCCTCGTCGAGATGCGGGGGACCGGCAACGTCCCCGGTGGACGCCGGCGGATCGAGGACGATCTGGGCGAGCCATGCCGCCATGCCATCGTCGGGGGAGATGGCGCCGACCAGTCGGTCCAGGTCCGAGAGGCGCACCGTGGCGTCGGCATAGCGCCCCAGGATCAGCGGCCGGACGGCATGGAGGACCTCCTCGGCCTGGCGCGCCGGGCTTGCCAGCGACCGTGCGCCAGCCAGCGTCCCCAGGCATGCGGACAGCGATGACCGGGTACCGGCCGGGGCCGCCGCCACCACCTCGGGCCATTGCCCGAGCCCGTCTGCGAGCGTCATGGCGGTATCGACCAAGCTCCGGGCCCGGGACGGCCCGACTTGGTCGTGCAGTCGCAGCAGCCGGTACCAGGCGATCTCGTCCCGGCCGTTGGTGAGGAGGCGGGCCGCCGCCATGAAGTCCTTGACGTGCGCGGCCTCCAGGAACCGCAGGCCCCCGTACTTCCGGTAGGGGACCTTGCGGGCCGCGAGCTCCAGCTCGACGAGATCGCTGTGATGGCCGGCCCGAACGAGGACGGCCTGGTCCCGCAGCATCACCCCTCGGCCCAGCGCGTCCAGGACGGCGTCCACGATGATGCGCGCTTCGCTCGGCGCATCGTGGCAACGGACGTGCCGGGGTCTGGTCCCTTCGCGTCGTTCGCTGGTGAGCTGCAGCTTGCTCCCGTCGTCGGGCCGCAGCGCGTTGGCGACATCGAGGATGGGCTGGCGGGACCGGAAGTTGCGCTCCAGCCGGATCGCCGACCCGCCGGGGTAGCCGAGGACCAGCTCACGGAGGTGGTGGGACTCCGCACCGCGGAACCCGTAGATCGCCTGGGCCTCGTCCCCGACCACGGTGAGGCCCCGGCCCGCAGGTGCCAGGCCCTCCACGATGTCGACCTGCAACCGGTTCACGTCCTGGTACTCGTCAACGAGGACGTAGTCGAAGCGGCCCGCCAGGTGGCTTCGCAGCGCCGGATCTCCGAGCAGGGCGCGCCAATGCACCAGCAGGTCGTCGAAGTCCAGCAGCGCGGCGGCGCGCTTGCGGGCGGTGAAGGCGCGGAAGAGCCGGGCAACCGGTTCGAGATGGGGTTGGCACCACGGGTACTCCGCCGGAACGAGGTCGTGGAGAGGGCGTCCCGTGTTCACGCAGCGCGAGTAGATCTCCACCAGGGTGGCGGTCCGGGGCAGGCGCGTCGACGTTCCTACGAGACCGTGCTCGGGTCTCATGAGGTCCATGAGGTCCCGAGCTTCCGCCGGGTCCAGAACCGAGAACCCGCTGGCCAGTCCGAGCGGCTCCGCGTACGCCGCGATGGTCCGGTGTGCCACCGCATGGAACGTCCCTCCCTGCGGCCGGCGTGCGCCGCCGCAGAGCCGGGCCAGCCGCGCCGCCCGGGCCAGCATCTCGTCGGCGGCGCGCCGGGTGAAGGTGAGCAGCAGGATCCGCTCGGGTGCCACGCCGCGGTCAAGCAGGCAGGAGACCCGCGCGGTGAGCGCCCGGGTCTTGCCGGTCCCGGCGCCGGCGATGACCACGAGCGGGTTCTCGCCGTGCGTGGCCACGGCGAGCTGTGGGTCGTCCAACCCGTCGTCCCACGACGTCGCACCGAACATATGTTCGGTACTGTAGCCCGGGCACGGAGCGGTGGTCACCGAGGCGGGCACCCGGCAAGATGGCATCGGTGGACTCGTCCGTAGCGACGCGGCTCCTGAGGGCACTGGCCGACTGCTGGCCCGCGGACGCCCAGATGGCGCGGATGGTCGTCCACAGCCGGGAACCCGACCGGATCCTCCTGACCGTCTGGACGCCCACGCCTGGAGTGATCATCGGGCGAAGCGGCAGTGCCGCCGCGGCTATCAGGGAGCACCTCCAGCATGTGGTTCCCGAGGCGTCCGTGGAGCTGCGCGTCGTCGCCGGCAACGGGGAGGCGAGCCCGGCCCGTGCCGGAGCTGACGACACGGT
Source organism: Acidimicrobiaceae bacterium (assembly GCA_027306755.1). Classification (GTDB taxonomy): domain Bacteria; phylum Actinomycetota; class Acidimicrobiia; order Acidimicrobiales; family RAAP-2; genus JAJYVT01. The sequence continues at coordinate 11,762 of DAHUZE010000106.1, forward strand.
CGAGCCGGGCTCGTCCGTGCTCGACGCCGCGCCGGGAGACCCGACGCCGGGGCGCGACCTCGTCCCCGACCTTGTCGGCATGGCCGTAGGAGATGCGCACGACAAGGCGCGGGCTGCGGGGTTCCCGCTCGCCACGAGCGACCCTGACGGCGTGCCGATCTCGTTCTTCGTCGGGCATCCGGGGCGCGACCGGTGGGTGGTCCTGGCGCAGAGCCCGCGGCCCGGGGTGCTCTCCCCGCTGCACTCGCCGATCGTGGTGTCCATTGAAGACCGGGGCGGTGGAGGCACGTCGGGCGACCGAGAGCCTCGCGTGCCGGTTCCTCCGGGCGGCCGGGCCCGCTTCGAGCACGAGTTGGACGAGGAGGATCTCGAGTACGTGGACGAGCTCGAGATCTTCGACGGCGTGGAGTGACCGCGGTCCTCCACCGGCTCCGGGGCGCAGGGCACCTGGCTACGCCTTGACCTTCGCGGTGCCGTCGATGGTCTCCACATGGGCGGTCGGGATCTTCGAGCAGTGACCCGCCACTCTGGCCGTGGCGTACATCGCGTTGAAGGTGTACTGGCCGCTGCCGGCGAGCCCGGCCATGGTCCCGGTGGCGTCGATGACCGTGAACGGTCCCCGCTGCGTGATCGAGCCGACGCAGGTGGCGGCTGATCGCCAGCATCGCCCGCCTGGGCGTCGGGGCTTCGATCGACCGGTCATCGCTGTCGCTCCTCACCGAGCGGGAGCGGGAAGTGCTGGCGCTCGAGACCGGACTGGTGACGCCCCGGCGCATGTGATCTCGGGGCACATGTGATCCCGGCGCTCTCGCGCCCGAGGGTGCTGGAGCCCGGCCCCCGTCGTTCCCCGCTATGCTGGCATCCGATACCGCAGGCATTGCCTTCGCGGAGGCTGGCGAGACCGGTGCCAGCCGGGCCCACGAGATTCATCGAGTCGGCCACCCACCACTTGGACCGACTGGAGTCTCATGAGCACATCCCCTTCGTCGCTACCGCCCGTCCGCTTCGCGGACTTGGGCGTACCCTCCGTGCTGGCGACGGCCCTGGAGCAGCGGGGCATCCTCTCCGCTTTCCCCATCCAGGCGGCAACCCTGCCCGACTGCCTCGCCGGACGTGACGTGTGCGGCAAGGCTCCGACCGGAGCCGGCAAGACGCTCGCCTTCGGGCTGGCCGTCTTGTCCCGCCTGGCGACCGCTCCCCGGGCCGGCCGGGGTCGCCGGGATCCGACAGCGCTGGTCCTCGTGCCCACCCGGGAGCTCGCGGCCCAGATCGAAGAAGTGATCGCCCCGCTCGGGAGGGTCGTGGGGGCCAGCGTGGCCTCGATCTACGGCGGTGTCGGATACGCGAAGCAGCTGGCCGCCCTGCGGCGCGGCGTGGACGTCCTCATCGCCTGCCCGGGCCGGCTCACGGACCTGGTCGAGCGGGGCGCTGTCCGCCTTTCGCATGTGGACATGGTGGTCGTCGACGAAGCCGACCGGATGGCAGACATGGGCTTTCTGCCTGCGGTTCGCCGCCTGCTGGACCTGACCGCTTCCTCGCGCCAGACCCTCCTCTTCTCGGCCACCCTGGACGGACCGGTCGACAAGCTGGTCCGCGACTACCAGCACAACCCGCTGCGCCACCAGGTCGAGCCCACCGAGGTGGACCGGGGAGTGGTCTCCCACCACTTCTGGCGTGTCGAAGCGAACGACCGGGTAGCCGTCACGACCGAGGTCGTCACGGCGGCCGGACCGGCGATGGTCTTCTGCCGGACCAAGCGGGGAGCGGACCGCGTCTCGGACCGTCTGGGACGTTCGGGCCTGGCGTCCGCGGCTATCCACGGGGATCGCAGCCAGAACCAGCGCGAGCGGGCGCTGGCCGCCTTCCGCGCGGGCCGGCTCGACGTGCTCGTCGCCACGGACGTTGCCGCACGCGGCATCCACGTCGATGCGGTGCCCCTCGTGGTGCACTTCGACCCGCCCGCTGACGCCACCGACTACGTGCATCGATCGGGCCGGACCGGCAGGGCCGGAGCCGATGGCAACGTCGTATCGCTGATCGGGAGCCAGCACGTTGCCGCGACCAAGCGCATCCAGCAGCATCTCGGCATTCGGGGAGGTGTCTCGTCTCCCGACGTGGCCTCACTTCCGACGATCGACGTGGGCTCCGACGCCGGTGCTTCCGCCAAGCGCAGCCAGGTCGCCGTACGCAACCAGAGCGCCGGCGGCGATCGGGACGCCGGTCGCGACCGTCCCGGGGATGGCGACCGCAGCGTCGGCGGCGATCGTCGCACGGGCGCGGGGCGCCACGGCAGCTCGAGCTCCGGCGCCGGCCGGGGCACCGGGCGCCGATCCCGTCCGCAGCCCGGACCGAGACGGCCACGTGCCGTTGCGGCAGCGGGAACCGAGGCGCCGGGCTCGCGGGGAGGGTCCGACGCTGCGGCAGGCAGGCCGAATCGGCCGCCCCGGCCGCGGCGCCGGGGCTTCAGCGCCCGCTGACGGGGGCATCCACGCCGTTCACGCCGGCGCCAGTCCGCCGGCCGCCGGGGCCGAGTCCCGACGGCGTTCAACTCTCGAGCCGGCCGTGCAGGAAGTCGTCGTAGGCCGACAGGTCGAGCAATCCGTGACCCGAGTAGTTGAACAGGATCACCCGCTCCTCACCCCGTTCCTTGGCGGCGAGCGCCTCGTCGATGGCGGCACGGATGGCATGGGCCGTTTCCGGGGCTGGCACCGACCCCTGCGTGCGTGCGAACTGCAGGCCAGCCTCGAACACCTTGGACTGGGGGTAGGCGACGGCCTCCATCCGGCCGGCCTTCACCAGGGCACTGATGATGGGGGAGTCCCCGTGGTAGCGCAGTCCGCCTGCGTGGATCGGCGGCGGGACGAAGTCGTGCCCCAGGGTGTACATGGGCAGGAGCGGCGTGAGTCCGGCCGTGTCGCCGAAGTCGTACTCGAAGCGGCCCCCCGTGAGCGTCGGGCACGAGGCCGGCTCCACCGCCAGGAGCCGTACGCCCTCGTCGGGCACGAACGGGAGGCTGATGCCGCCCAGGTTGGAACCACCGCCGCACGAGCCGATGACGACGTCCGGGAGGCGCTCGCCGGCCAGCTGCAGCTGTTGCTTGGCCTCCAGGCCTATGACCGTCTGGTGGAGCAGGACATGGTTGAGCACCGAGCCCAGTGAGTAGTGGCTGTCCTTCCTCCCCGCGGCGTCACGGACAGCGTCGCTGATGGCGCTTCCGAGGGACCCGGGGTGATCGGGGTCGTCGACCGGGGACGGCACCACGCGCCCTCCCCACGTCTCCATCAAGATTCGACGGTAGGGCTTCTGTTCGTAGGACGCCCGGACCATGTACACCATGCACTCGAGCCCGAACACGGACGAGGCGAACGAGAGGGCGCTGCCCCACTGGCCGGCTCCGGTCTCCGTGGCCAGCCGTTCGATGCCCTCGGCCTTGTTGTAGTAGGCCTGCGGCACGGCGGTGTTCGGCTTGTGTGAGCCGGCGGGCGACACCGATTCGTCCTTGTAGTAGATCCGGGCCGGCGTTCCCAACGTCTCCTCCAGTCGCGTGGCGCGCACGAGCGGCGTGGGCCGCCACAGCCGCAGCACGTCCAGGACGGGACCCGGGATGTCGATCGTGGGGGTGGTCGACATCTCCTGACTGATCAGGGCCATCGGGAACAGCGGTGCCAGGTCATCCGGCCCGACGGGCTCCCGGGTGCCCGGGTGCAGGGGCGGTTCGAGGGGGCCCGGCATGTACGGCGCCACGTTGAACCACGCCGTCGGGAGGTCGTCGGGAGACAGGGTCCAGCGCACAGTTCCTCCTGTTGTTCGGCCTTCAAAGGGCCGCGGCCCCATTCGCCAGCTGGGGGGGGTAGCTTGACACACGGGTTGCTCACGCACCACGGCAGGTCGGCCAGAACGGGAGGTTCCCACGCCGGCCTGCGGCCATGCCGCGGTGGCCCGGCCGGCCGGCTGGCCGGCGCACGAAGGGCGCACAGGGACACAGGGGACACAGCCTTGTGCACTTGTGCGCCCACGAAATGTTTACTTGCAGGCAGCACTTTCACCGGCCGCCGGCCGGTGGGGCAGGAGGTGGCCCGTGGTGCGTTCAACGGCGCAGATGTCGGTGGAGGGCCCCTTCGTCGGCCGGTCGGTGGCTCCGCATCTTCTCGCCGGAGATATCCGGACCATGGTGGTTCGGCTCGCCCGGCAGCTGCGGCGCCACGACGCGCCCGTGCTCACCATGCTGCTGCACTCGGCGCTGGGGACCGTCGCGGCGGAGGGGGCGCTGCCCATGGGCGCACTGGCCGAGGCGGAGCGGCTCTCCCCGTCGGCCGCAACCCGCCTGGCCGACCGGCTGGAGCGGGAAGGGTTCGTGGAGCGGCGGAGGAACCCGAGCGATGGGCGGGGCATCAACCTGGCCATCACGCCGGCTGGTCGGAGCGTCGTCGAGCGGCACCGGGGGACAAGCAACGCATGGCTCGCAGCCCGCTTGGCCCGCTTGAGCCGCGCCGACCGTGCCGTCCTGGCCGAAGCTCTGGTGCTCTTGGCAGCGCTCCTGACCGAGGAGGCTGAGCCGGACGTGGCGGTGGCCGGCGTGCACCGGTCGAGCACCCGGGCTGTGCAGGTGCACCCGGCGGGGCCGCGGTCGAGGTAGCTAGGCCTCGCTCCGGCTTCAACCGCACCACCGCTACCAGGCGGGCCATCCCGCAGGCAGCGCACCTTGGGTAGATCCCTCGCTCACGCCACCCGGCGCGCCCAGAGACTGGAGGAGCTGGGAGAAGTTCTCGCCGTAGGCGGTTGATGTGGATGTGTTCCACTGCCCCGATGCGGCGGCGTTCCCGTCCCCGGGGGGCTGCGCCCACCCGGTCTCCATGCCGCCACCCACGAGTGTCCCCACCACCGTTGTGGGGTTGACCTGCTGGCCGACCTGGACCCGGGGCACCACGTTCTCCGCCACGTACACGAAGTCACCCGCGGCAGGGCCGTCCGTCAGCTGATACGTGATGAAGCCGCCCCCCGGCCAGCCTGCGTTGGTGGTGTTGCGCACCACGCCGTTTCCGATGGCGTAGACCGGCCCGCTGCCGGAGAAGTCCACACCCTGGTCGATGCGCTCCGGGGCGAGATTGCTCACCGATCGCAGCGGATTCGCGTAGCCGCCCGGGGAGGCCGGGGCAGGCGAGGGTGCAGGTGCCGCCGTTGTGGTCGATGCCGGCACCGTCGTGGCTGGCGCCGTCGTCACGGTGCTCACCGCGCTGACGGTGCTCGCGCCCGAGGGAATGGTCAGCGCCTGCCCGACGAAGATCAGGTTGGGGTTGGCGATCCCGTTGGCGGCCGCGATGGCCTGGACCGAGGACCCGAAACGGGCGGCGATGGCCGACAGGGTGTCCCCGGGCTGGACGGTGTAGGTGCCGGTGTTGGTCGGTGCCGCCGTTGTGGCGGTGGCGTCCGCGAGGACGGCGTGCGCGGCTGCGGGGCGACCTGAGGCGGACGCCCCGGTTGCCGCACCGGCAACCCCGGCGACCATCCCGGTGGTGGACGCAGTGGCAAGGGCGGAGAGGGCCACGGTTCGCATGGACCGGCGGCCGAGATAGGCGATGGCGACCGTCGTCATCGCGAGCAGCCTGCGGCGGAGCCAGCCCATCGAGGAGTCCGACGCCAAGTGGCCGGCAAGTCCGAGCAAGCTGTTGTAGAAGGACCCGACGACGCCGGCCCACAACATCTGGGTGATCGGCCAGCGATCGAGTAGTCGCTGCCGGGCTCTCCCTGACACGATGGGTGCGGCCGCGCGCAGCGCCTCGAGCGTTGCCACCGGGTCATGGCGGACCTCGCCGGCTGCGTGCGGGAGCCAGGCCGCCAGCTCCTCGTCGGACCACCCGTTCGTCGAGCGAGCGTGGTGCTCGGGTTCGAGGAGCCGGCGCTGCCCGCGCCGCAGCTGGACGATGTAGAGCGCCAGCAGGCCGGCGGAGAGCGCGCCCAGGCCCATCAGCACGCCCGATCCGATGGCTGCGCCCGGGCCGCCCAGGATCAGCGCACCGCCGGCCAGGGAAGCCATCGCGTGGCGGCGGCGCCTCAGCTGGCGGGCGGGGGTGCTGCGGGTGGGGGGCGTTCCGGCGCCACGAACCTCGTCCGTGGGGCGGGTGGTCGCGAGGATGGTCATAGCTCCCTCCGAACTTCGCAATGCGACGTGCAACTATGTAACCGATTCATCGAATATGCGTAACACGATCGAGCGATTCGACCAAACGGTCATCGGTCGTGAGGCAGTGTATGCACAGACGCGATGGCTCCGCGGCAAGTCGGCCGTGACCTGAGGAAACGACTTGTGCAGGGGGAGCGGGCCGCGAGCGGCGGTCCTCCCGGCCGCTGCTCCCGTCCCCGACGCTTGCTGGCACCGGTGAGCGTGTGAGGGCGCCAGCGCGCCAGATCCAGCGGGCGCTCAGCGCCATCCCGACGGGTGGCGCCATCGGTCCGGTCCGCGTCGGGCCACGCGGCGCCCCGCCCCGAACGGACAGGGCTGCTCTACCTGGGAAAACGGGTCGCAAGCCTCCGCCAGCGGCTCGGGTAGGCGCCCCCGGCCGCTCAACCCGTGCTGCGGCTCCCACGGCGCTTTCGGCCGTCCGGCCGTGTGCTCCCTCGCACGCCGGCACGCAGCGGGGCAGGACCGTCGGATTGGCCGCCCGGAGGCGGGGCACGCGGGACCCACCGTGTCACTGTGCCCCGCCGTGTCACTGTGCCCGCCGTGTCACTGTGCCCGAGGACGGTGGCGCTGACCTCCTCCGGCTCGAATGAAGCTCGGTCCATCCGAATCTGAGCATGGGTTGCATTGATTGGCGGGTCAACCGTGAAATGCTGGATCTTCCTGACCCTGATTGGCTCTGTTGGAGTGTCCGGCAGCTGGTCGCATCGCCAGGGGTTGCCGGCTGGCGGGGGCTCCTCCCCGGGCGATCGCCCGCTCAGGCGACGCTCGCCTCGAGCAGGGCGGCATCAGCTGCCTGCGGGTTTTCCTCGCTCGCCTGACCGCCGGACCTCGGCGCCCGCTCGAGGGCGATCAGCGTGAGGAGCACGGTGGCGGCGAGGAAGATGGCGGCCACCACGAAGGCGTGGTCGGCACCCGCGATGAACTCGTGGTGCGCCCGGGCCAGTGCCGTGGCCGGGCGGGCGCCGGCGCGGCCCGCGGCGCGGCTCGCGGCGCCAAACACGGACACGAGCACCGCCAGGCCGAGGGAGCCGCCAACCTGCTGCATGACGTTCACCAACCCGGATGCCGCGCCGGCGTCCGCGGGACGGACTCCGGCCAGGGAGGCCGCGGTGAGCGGCACGAACGCCAGCCCGTTGCCCAGCCCGAACAGCAGGATCGGGATGAGCATGCTGATGTAGCTGCTGTGGGCCGACAGGCCGGTGAGCAGCGCGAGCCCGACGGTCGAGAGCGAGAGCGAGCACACCACCAGGGCTTTCTGGGGAAAGCGGGGCATGAGGACGCGCGCGCTGAACTGCGACCCTGCGAACAGCATGGCGGTGAGGGGCAGGAACGCGAGCCCGGCCCGGACCGGGCTGTAGCCGAGGATGTCCTGGAGGAATTGGGTCAGGAAGAAGAACATCCCGTACATGCCGGCCACCAGGAACAGCCGGGCGAGGTACGAGGTGCTCCGGTTGCGGTCGGCGAACAGGCCGAGGGGCGTGATGGGCTCCTGTGCCCGGCGTTCGATCATGACGAAGGCGGCCAGCAGGATGACGCCTGCCGCGAACGCGCCCATGGTGGACGGCCCGGACCACCCTGCGGTGGCCGCGCGGACGAAGCCGTAGACGACGGCGGCCACACCGATCGTGGAGGTGAGCGCGCCGGCAACGTCGAAACGGCCGGACTGGCGGCCCGTCTCCGGCAGGATGGTCCTTCCCGCGACCAGCGCGGCGATGCCGATCGGCACGTTCACGAACAGGACCCAGCGCCACGAAACCCACTGGGTGAGCATTCCCCCGGCGATGAGCCCGACGGCGCTCCCCCCGATCGAAACGGCCGTGTACCAGCCGATCGCCCGGGTGCGGCCGCGCGGGTCGGGGAACTCGAGCATCAAGAAGGCCAGGGCGGAGGGTGCAGCCAGGGCGGCCCCCACACCCTGTGCGGCGCGGGCGCTCAGTAGCCACGCGCCGGAAGTCGCGAGGCCGCCGGCCAGGGACGCGGCGGTGAACAGGGCCAGGCCGGCAAAGAAGGTCGTGCGGCGACCGAGCAAGTCACCGCATCGGGCGCCCAGCAGCAGCAGGCCGCCGAAGCTGAGGGTGTAGGCGTTGATGACCCACGACAGCGAAGGGGCCGAGAAGTGCATGGCCTCCTTGATGTGGGGCAGGGCGATGTTGACGATCGTGGCGTCCAGCACGACCATCAGCTGGACCGTGAGGATGATCGCCAACACGATGGTCGACCTGAACGAACGGACGGGCGCGGCAAGGGAAACGGTTGCAGGCACGAGGACGGCTCCTTCGAGTATTCTTGATCCGGAGGATTCCTCCGTTACTATACCGGAGGAAGCCTCCGTTTGCAACCGGGCAGCGGGGCGCAGGCTCCGTGCGGGGAGTGGGCAGTGAGCGTGCAGGTGACGGACGGTGGAGGAGGACCGGCGAGGGCGCCGAGGTCCGACGCGCTCCGCAACCGCGCACTTCTCGTGGACGCCGCAACGTCGGTGTTCGGGGCCGAAGGGGTGGAGGCTTCGTTGGAGGAGGTCGCCCGTAAGGCCGGGGTGGGGATCGGCACGCTCTACCGCCACTTCCCGACCCGGGATGCGCTGGTGCTGGCCGTCTACCGCAACGAGGTGAACCTGTTGTGCGCCCGGGCCGACGAGCTGCTGGCCGAGCTGCCCCCCGGGCAGGCACTTGCGGAGTGGATGCAGCGCTTCATCGGCTACGTCGCCACCAAGCGGGGAATGGCAAGCGTGCTGAAGGCCATGATGGCGGACAACGCCACCGTGTTCGAGGACTGCCGCACCCAGATGATGGAGGCGGCCCGCAAGCTGCTGGAGGCCGCTGCCGAAGTCGGGGCGGTGCGGGCAGACATCGGCGCGGCCGACCTCGTGCGCGCGATGGGCGGCATCTGCCTGGCGACGGACACCTCCGCGCTGGAGGACAACGCGCGACCGCTCATCGCGCTGCTGCTCGATGGGCTCCGCTTCGGGGCGCCGGGGAGCGCCTCGCCGTGAAGCCCGAGGAGAGAGCGAACCTCGTCCATCTGCGGCGCGTCCGGGACCTGATGGACCGCGAGTACGCCCGCCCGTTGGACGTGGCGTCCATGGCCCGGGCCGCTTTCATGTCGCCTGCGCACTTCTCACGCAAATTCCGCAGCGCATACGGGGAGACGCCGTACTCCTATCTCATGACCAGGCGCATCGAGCGGGCGAAGTCGTTCCTGCGCCACGGGATGTCGGTCACGGACGCGTGTGTCGCCGTCGGGTGCACGTCGCTGGGCTCGTTCAGCTCACGCTTCACGGATCTCGTCGGCGAGACGCCGTCGCGGTACCGGGCCCGGGACCATCGGGAGCTGGAGGCCGTCCCGGCCTGCGTGACCCGTTCCGCCACCCGGCCGCGCCGGATCCCCACCCCGGCCTGAGCGCGTCGCCGGCCTGAGCGCGTTGGCCGGGGGAGGACGGCCGGGTCCGGCGGCGCGACCGAGCAGGATCGAAGAAGCGTCGGACCGGGAGGTGGCCGTACGATCCGTACATGACCTTGACCCTCTCTTCTGTGTTCGTGCCGGTCGAAGACCCGGATGCCGCGCTGGCCTTCTACCGGGACGCGCTCGGGCTCGATGTGCGGATGGACGTCTCGAACGGGGGCTTCCGGTGGGTGACCGTCGGCTGCCCGGGCCAGGATGTGGATATCGTCCTTTTCCAGCCGCACGGCGGGCGCTCCCAGGCCGAGGGGGACGCCTTGCTGTCCCTGGTGCTGCAGGGCTCGCTCCAGGCGGCCATCTTCCGCAGCGAGGACCTGGACGCGACCTTCGAGCGGGCGCGCGCCTCGGGGGCCGAGGTCCTCGAAGAGCCGGCCGACCGGCCCTGGGGCGTCCGGGACTGCGCCGTGCGCGATCCTTCGGGCAACCTCGTCCGCATCGCGCAGGCCTGAGCGGTTGGCTCCGTCCAGGTCGCCACGCCAGCCGGTGGGGCCCACCGGGGCCGGCGCCGCTCCGGGCGCGCCCCATCTGGCGGACGGCCACACCATGATCCGGGTCCACGGGGCCCGGGTGCACAACCTGAAAGACGTGAAGGTCGAGATCCCCAAGCGCCGCCTCACCGTCTTCACCGGAGTGTCCGGGTCTGGCAAGAGCTCGCTTGTCTTCGACACGATCGCCGCCGAGTCCCGGCGGGTCATCAACGAGACGTACAGCACCTTCGTGCAGGGGTTCATGCCCTCCGTGGCGCGGCCCGAGGTGGATGTGCTGGAAGGTCTGACGCCGGCGATCGTGGTGGACCAGCAGCGCCTGGGCGCGGACCCCCGCTCCACGGTGGGCACGGCAACCGACGCCAATGCGATGCTCCGCATCCTGTTCAGCCGGCTGGGCCAACCGCACATCGGTCCGCCGAGCGCCTTCTCCTTCAACCTGGCGACGGTGCGCGCCTCCGGCTCCATCACCGTCGAGCGCGGAGCGCGCAAGGCGCAGCGCCGGACCTTCACCCGCCAGGGCGGCATGTGCCCGCGTTGCGAGGGGCGAGGCGAGATCTCCGACATCGACCTCACGCAGCTCTTCGACGAGTCGAAGTCACTGGCGGAGGGGGCGATCATCGTCCCGGGTTGGACGGTGGACAACTTCTTCGCCGTGAAGCCCTACCTGGAGGCAGGCTTCCTCAACCCGGACAAGCCGATTCGGAGCTTCACCAAGGCCGAGCTCCACGACTTCCTCTACCACGAGCCGGTCCGCGTGAAGGTGAGCGGGGTCAACGTCACCTACGAAGGGCTGATCCCCAAGGTCGAGCGATCCTTCCTGTCGAAGGACCACGAGACGCTCCAACCGCACATCCGGGCGTTCGTCGAGCGGGCGGCCGCCTTCGCCACCTGCCCGGAATGCGGAGGCTCCCGCCTGAACGACGCGGCCCGGTCTTCCAAGATCGCCGGGGTGTCCATCGCTGACGCCTGCGCGATGGAGATCCGAGCCTTGGCCGGATGGCTGCGCGAAGTGGAGCACCCGTCGGTCGCCCCCCTCGTTGCCGCCTTGGGCCGCACCCTGGACGCGTCCGTGGAGGTGGGGCTCGGCTACCTATCGCTCGACCGGGCGTCGGGCACGCTCTCGGGTGGCGAGGCTCAACGGGTCAAGATGGTCCGCCAGATGGGATCCGCGCTCACGGACGTCACCTACGTCTTCGACGAGCCGACCGCTGGGCTGCACCCCCACGACATCGGCCGGATGAACGACCTGCTGCTGCGCCTACGTGACAAGGGAAACACCGTGCTGGTGGTGGAGCACGAGCCGGAAGCGATCGAGATCGCAGACCATGTGGTCGATCTGGGCCCGGGTGCGGGCACTGCCGGCGGCACCGTCTGTTTCGAGGGCACGGTGGCGCAGCTCAGGCGGAGCGGCACCCTGACGGGACGGCATCTCGACGACCGGCGGCGCCTCAAGGCCACGGTCCGGAAGCCTTCGGGCGTGCTCGAAGTTCGGGACGCGACCGCGCACAACCTCCAGCATGTGGACGTGGACGTCCCGCTCGGCGTGCTGGTGGTCGTCACCGAGGTCGCCGGATCGGGCAAGAGCTCGCTCGTCCACGGGTCGGTGTCAATCCGAGACGATGTGGTCGTCGCCGACCAGAGCCCCATCCGGGGATCTCGGCGGAGCACCCCGGCGACCTACTCGGCCGCCCTGGACCCGATCCGCAAGGCGTTCGCCAAGGAGAACGGGGTCAAGCCGGCGCTGTTCAGCGCCAACTCCGAGGGCGCCTGCGGGGCGTGCAACGGCATCGGGGTCCTCTACACGGACCTGGCGGTGATGGCCGGTGTCTCCACCATCTGCGACGAGTGCGACGGCAAGCGGTTCGACGCGTCGGTGCTGCGGTACCGGCTGGGCGGTCGGGACATCAGCGAGGTGCTGGCCATGCCGGTGGCCGAGGCCATGGCGTTCTTCGGCGGCGGTCCGGCCGAGACGCCGGCCGCCCGGGTCATCCTCGAGCGTCTCGTGGACGTGGGGTTGGGCTACCTCGGCCTGGGTCAGCCCCTGACGACCCTTTCCGGGGGCGAGCGCCAACGGCTGAAGCTGGCTACCCACCTGGGCGCGCGGGGTGGCGTCTACGTGCTGGACGAGCCCACCACCGGGCTCCACCCCGCTGACGTCGAGCGGTTGCTCGGTCTGCTCGACCGGATCGTGGACTCCGGGAAGTCGGTCGTCGTCATCGAGCACCACCAGGGGGTGGTGGCCCACGCGGACTGGGTCATCGACCTCGGGCCCGGTGCCGGCCACGAAGGGGGTCAGGTGGTGTTCCAGGGCACGCCGGCAGACCTGGTGGCCAGCCGGACCACGCTGACCGGTGAGCACCTGGCGACGTACGTGGGAGCCTGACCGTCGCATGGGAAGCCCCGGCCGGCTCGGCGTCCTCACCTCGGTTGCCGGCTGGGTCGCGCCGGTGCCGAGAGACGCCCTGCCCCGCCGGCTGCTGCAGCTGTACGCCGGCGTCGTCGCCTACGGCGTGAGCGCGTCGCTGATCGTGCGGGGCCGCTTAGGCGTGGATCCCTGGGACGTCTTCCAGCAGGGGCTGGCGCGTCACAGCGACATCGCCATCGGCACCTGGGCCATCGTGGTTGGGGCGGCGGTCCTCGTGCTCTGGATCCCGTTGCGCCAGCGGCCCGGCATCGGGACCCTCAGCAACGTGGTCGTCGTTGGCGCCACGATGGACGTGACGATGCGGCTGATGCCGCCGCCCCATGCGCTCTGGCTCCGGGTGGTGGCTCTGGTTGGCGGCATCGCCCTCAACGGCCTGGCGACGGGGTGCTACATCGGCGCCGGCCTGGGGCCCGGACCCCGGGACGGTCTCATGGTGGGCTTGGCCGCCCGTGGCCATTCGCTGCGGCTGGTCCGCACGGGCATCGAAGTCACCGTGGTGGCGGCCGGGTGGTTGCTCGGGGGCAACGTCGGGATCGGGACGTTGGCATACGCGTTGACCATCGGCCCGCTGGCGCACGTCTTCATCCCGGCGTTCAGCGTCGGCCGCCGCAGCTCCATGGTTGCCGTCGCCGAGGAACCACCGGATGCCGCCTGCCGAGGACCGGCACCCGGAGAAGGCGCCCACTAAAAGTTGCGGCCGAGAGGCGCTGGCCCAGGCCGCCGGGGCACTGGGCCGGGCACGGCGTAGCGGGACGCCCTGCCCTGCGCCGTGCGGCAGGAGGGGGTCCGATGTCCACGCTGACAAGCGTCGGAGCGGCGCGCACACAGGAGTCGGAGCAGCTCGAAGGCTTCGGGTACCGTCAGGAGCTGAAGCGCTCCCTCAGTTTCTTCTCGAATTTCGGGGTGGCGTTCACCTACCTGTCGCCCGTGGTCGGCATCTACTCTCTCTTCGCGCTGGGCGTCGGGACCAGTGGTCCCCGCTACATCTGGACGATCCCCGTCGTGGTGGCCGGCCAGCTCCTGGATCTACGCCTGGGCGCTCATCATCACCGTGGCGTCCGTGGACACCGGCATCACCAGCTACGTGGTGACGCTGATCAACAACTGGTTCGGGACGACCTTCAAACCCGCCAGCGCCAACGTGATCTTCGTCTGCACCGTGGTGCTCATCGCCGTCCAGGCGACGTTCAACGTGCTCGGTGTCCGCTACACCGCGCTCATCGCCCGGTGGGGCGTGCGGGTGGAGGTGCTGGGGACGTTCGGGGTCTTCGTGCTGCTGGCCGTCGAAGGCTTCCACCACTCGGCCGGACATCTTCTACGGCTTCGAGTCCGCAGGGGACATCGCAGAGGAGGTCGTGGACGCCCGCCGCCGGGTGCCCCGGGCCATGGTGACGACCATGATCGCAGGCGGGATCACGTCCTTCCTCCTCGTTGCCGGCCTCTCTCTGGCCATCCCCGGGAACAACCTGGCGAAGGTCGTGACCCTCGGAGTCCCGTACATCTTCTCGTCGAGCGTCCACACATCGGCGCTGAGCGACGCGCTCCTCGCGCGGGTGTGCCTGGCCTTCTTCTCCTGCGGGCTCTCGGTGCAGGCGGCCGGTTCCCGGGTCCTCTTCTCCTACGGGCGGGACGGCCAGCTCCCTGCCAACCGGTCGCTGCGGAGGATCTCCCCGAAGCTGCGGACGCCGGTGGTGGGCCCGCTGGTGGTGACGGTCGTGCCCGCGCTCTTCGCCATGCTGGCCCGGGCCACCCCTCCAAGCCGGTGCACATCTTGTTCTTCACATACCCGGCAAAGGTGAACGCGCTGTTCATCCTGGTCTCGTTCGCCACCTCGGGCATCCACCTCTCGTTCCAGATGGTGGTGGTGGCGGCTCTGATCGCCCGGGTACGGGGCTGGCGGTCCAAGGGCTTCGACCTCGGTCGGTGGGCATACCCCGTCTATCTGGTGGCCATCGTGTACGGGGTCGGGATGCTCGTGAACATCGTGTACCCCGGGGCCCTCTCCTCCCCCGGGCCGAGCTCTTCAACTACGGCTGGATGACCTTGGGGGTGATGCTCGTGATCCTGGTGATCGGCTGATCCTGGTGATCGGCGCCGTGGTGTACGTGGCGTACCGGCCGCACCTCCGGGACGGCTCGCCGCCACCGGGTGCCGAACCGGGCACGTCGTCCCCGCTCCGCGCAGTGGCGCCGCCTGGCGCTGCCCACGCCCGGACGGAAGGAGGCATCCGGTCCACGTCGGACTGATGACCGGCGGGAGGTCCTTGTCCGGGTCCGGTCCTCCGTCCGGGCCGCGGGAGGGCGGCCGTGCAAAAGGGGGGGACGTGCTGAGTCGGGACAGATCCGGATCACCGCTCACTCCGGTGGGCCAGCGTTGGGCGCGGTCCCCCCTGACGGCGGTGCAGTAGCTCCAGGCCCTGGAGGGCCAGTGTGAGACGCGTCCGGGTCGCTTGATCCTCCAGATCCCGCCCGAGGAGGGCCTCGATTCTCTTCAGCCGACCGTACAGCGTGCGACGCTGGACACCCAGGGTCTTGACGGTATCGGTCTTTCGCCCCGCGTTGCCGAGGTACGCGCTCAGCGTAGGCAACAGGCGGGGGTGGCCCTGGGAGTCGTGCTCGAGGAGGAGGTGCAGTTCCGACTCGACGAACCGGGCCAGATCGGGTCCCTGTGCCAGTCGCAGCAGCAGTTGGTGCGCACCCAGGTCCGCATAGTGGTGGACGCGTCGGTCCCCCATGGTGCGCTCCCCGAAGGCGAGGGCGGTCAGCGCCTCGTCGATCCCTTTGACCAGCCCGTCGGGTGCGACAGCCCCGCTCGTCCCTGCGACGAGGGCAAGCGGAGGTCGTTCTGTCCCCCGTTCGGCCGCTCGTGCCACGATGCGCTCGAGCGTCGCGGGGATCCGCTGGGTCGCAGGAACGGCGACCACTGCGACGACGCGGTCTCCGTAGAGCCCGACCAGCGCGGCGCAGCCCTGTTCGCTGGCGGCAGACCGCAGCTCCTCCGCTACCAGTGAGCGCTCGGCGAGACGGTCCTCCTCGGAGTCCGAGCGTCCGTTGGAGGAGCCCTCCGGTAACGCCTCGAGCGCAATCGCGGCAAGGCGCCCCGTGCCCAGATCGGCTCCCAGCGTGCGTGCCCGGCGCAGGAGATCCGCCGGGGTGCCTTCCCACCCCGTCGCCACCTCGGCGATGAGCGCGCTCCTGGCTCGGTCTGCCATGTGGGCTGCGTCCTTCTCCAGGAGGAAGGCGACGGCCAGCGCTGCGCCGGCCCGGTCCAACAGCAGCTCCGTGACGTCGTCATCCAACCGCTGGCTCGTTTCGAGAACGTGAAGCCTTCCCCAAGGGTTGTGGCGCAGCCAGATCCGGACCCACGTACACGCCGGTGTTCCACCGCAGCGATGCGCCGCTCCCCGTGCGACCTCGTCGTGGCCGGAGCGAGAATGCTCCTCCCATGAGCCGAGCGCGTCGCCGCGGGCGACCCGATTTCCGGAGATCTCAAGGACTTGGTGCGCCTCGTCTTCGAGGACCACAAGGTTGCCGAATAGCTCGGAAAGTCGCTGCACCACGTCGCCGACGTCGGCTCCGTTCAACACGAGTTCGGTCAGATCGTGCCCCACGCCCTCCGCTCTGCGCAGGAGCTCGTGTTGGCGGCTGATTATCGCCCGGTGCACCGTCTCGGTCACCTGGACGAACAGGGTCTCGCGCTCGAGCGCGACCAGCGGCAGCCCACGCTCCTCCGCAGCCCCGCACATCGCCTCGGGGACACGCGTGAATTTCCGACCAAGCTCGATCGCCAGGGCCGCCACTCGGGCGTCGGCGAGGTCGTGCACATATCGAACCTGGTCGCCGGCCTCTTTGGCCAGGCCCATGCCGGTCGTCAGGAGGAGCTCGCCTCCTGCGAGGAGCGGGGCGATGTCCCGCAGTTCGGCCACATGGACCCACCGC
>DAHUZE010000107.1 GCA_027306755.1 Acidimicrobiaceae bacterium
GGCGATAGCCGACTCCTACTCCGTACGCTGCAGGCCGCGTCGCGGTAGCGCTACTGCGGATCGCCAGGTCTGCTTGATGCTCGATGCGTGAGATGTCTCCCTGCGCAACACCTAGTTGCTCGGCGAGCGCCACCTGGCTCAGGGAGCGGGCGTGCCTCAGCATGGAGAGGGCGGCTCCGTAGGCGGCGCGAACGAGGGTGCGGAAGCCGGGGGCGCGTAGGGTGCGGCAGCCGGGGCTGCGTAGGGAGCGGCAGCGGGGGCCGTGCCCTGTCCCGGACCGGCCGCGGGAGCCAGAGGGGCCGGCGGCGCAGGTGGTGCGGGCGGCTGCGGAGCAGCAGGCGACGGGGCCTCGGCCGGCTGGGCCACTGGTCCGGCAGCGTCGCCGCTCGGTGCGGCGCCGTCCGAGATCACGGCCAGACGTACCCCCACGGCGACCGTCTCGCCCTCTTGGACCAGGATCTCAGAGAGCGTGCCGGCCGCCGGGGCAGGCACCTCCGAGTCCACCTTGTCGGTCGAGACCTCGAACAGGGGCTCGTCCCGGCTCACCTGGTCTCCGACCGCCTTCATCCACCGGGTGATCGTCCCCTCCGTGACGGTCTCGCCCAGCTGCGGCATCGTGACGTCAGCCAACGTGCAAACCCCTTCCGGTCAGCGCCAGCACCGTCTCCCCGAACGCTTCGGAGAGTGACGGATGCGGCTGGATGAACTGTGCCACTTCGTTGGGCGTCGCCTCCCAGTTGACGGCGAGGTACCCGGCCCCGAGCTGCTCGGTGACCCACGGGCCCACCATGTGGACGCCGAGGATCCTTCCAGCCGTGCCGTCCGGAAGCTGCTCGGCGACGATCTTCACCAGCCCTTCGGTGTCTCCGATGATCCTGGCCCGGCTGTTGCCGCCGTAGGGGTCCTTCTTGGTCACCACCGGGATCCCCCGGGCGACGGCCTGGGGCTCGGTGAGGCCGGCGAACGCCACCTCGGGGTGGCAGTAGATGGCCCAGGGGACCCGCTCGTAGTCCACCGGCACCATCGTCTCGCCCAGGACGCCCTTGATGACCACGATGGCCTCGGCAAAGGCGACATGCGCCAGCTGGGGCGTCCCGGCGCAGACGTCACCCACGGCCCATACGTGCGGCTCGTGGGTCTGCTGGAACTGGTTCACGACCACGAACCCCCGCTCGTCCAGCTGCACCTGGGTCCCCTCGGAGAGGAGGCCCTCGGTCCGGGGCCGGCGGCCGACCGATACGACGATCGTGGACACCTCGAGCTCCTGGCCGTCCCCGAGCTGGAGCGCCGTGCCGTCGCCCCGTGGCGCGTGCCCCTTTACCTGGGCGCCGGTGATGATCTGGATGCCCCGGCGCCGGAACGAGCGCACAACGGCGTTCGTGACGTCCGGGTCGCAGGCGGCCAGGATCGAGTCCAGCGCCTCCACGACGGTGACCTTGGCGCCGAGATCGGCCAGCAGTGACGCGAACTCGCAGCCGATCGCTCCCCCACCGACGACGGCGGCGGACGGCGGCACCCGCTCCAGGTCCAGGAATTCGTCCGAGGTGAGCACCAGGCGACCGTCGACGTCCAGGCCCGGGAGGGAACGGGGCACGGATCCCGCCGCCAGCACCACGTGCCGGCCGGTGATCTCAGTGCCCGCGTCCGGGCCGTCCGTCACGCGGACCCTCCTGCCGGGAAGGAGCGTTCCCGTACCCGAGAGCACCGTCACCTTTCGCCCCTGCAGCAGACCGCTCAGGCCCCTGTACAGCTGGTTCACCACGGCGCTCTTCCGCCGCTGGCTTACGGAGAAGTCCACGGTGGCGCCACCGGGGGCGCCGACACCGAACTCCGAAGAGCCGACCACGGTGCGGTAGACGGCCGCCGTCTCCAGGAACTCCTTTGCCGGGACGCATCCCCGGTGGAGGCACGTTCCGCCCACCTTGTCCCGCTCGACCACGGCGATGCGCAGTCCTGCGGCTGCGCCGTACAGGGCGGCGGCGTACCCGCCCGGGCCGCCACCGATCACCACGACGTCGTACTCCACCAGACCTCCTCCGCGATCGCGCATGACGCGAACGGCAGACACACTAACGGCGCTACGCGCGCAGGCCGTCGACCACGCGATGCACGCGCCGCCGAACAAGGCTCGCACCGGCACGGGCCACCGTCGTCACCGGCCGGTAGCCGTCCGAAGCGGCGGTCAAGGCACGATCCTCGTCCTCTGCCAGCACGAGATCGGCGGCCGCTGCGTTGGACTCGGCCTGCCCCACCGACGACGCGCCGGGAATGACGACCACGTTGGGCCGCCGCAGCAGCCACGCCAATGCAACCTGCGGCGGAGCGGCCTGGTGGGCGGCGGCCACCTCGCGCAGGGCACCGATCAGCGGCTCTGCGGCGCGAACGTTGTCCGGCAGGAACGGACCCGTGCGGGCCCGCAGCCCAGACGGCAGGTTGGCGGCGTCGTAGCGACCCGAGAGGAGCCCCTGGGCCAACGGGCTGTAGGCGATCACGATCCTGCCCGTGGACTGCGCCCAGGGCAGGAGCTCCCGCTCCGGCCGGCGGTCGAGCAAGCTGTAGCGCACCTGGTTGGAGAGGACCGGGCGCCCGACGTGCTCCTCGAGCGCCTGCCATTGGAGCAGGGAGTAGTTGCTCACCCCGGCGTGGCGGGCCAGGCCCCCGTCCAGCAGGCGGCGCACGGCGGCGGCCGTGGCGGCGGTCGGCACCACGGGGTTCGGCCAGTGGAGCTGGTAGAGATCCACGCGGTCGGTGCCGAGCCGGGCGAGGCTGCGCCGCGCCCTCCACCCCACGACCGGGTCCACCGGCAGGACGGGGAACAGCTTGGTGGCTACGAACGCGTCGTCCCGACGCGCCCCGAGGGCGCGGCCGAGGATCCGCTCGGACCGTCCCATGGCGTAGATCTCGGCCGTGTCGAACAGGGTGACGCCAACCTCGAGCGAGCGCCGGACGATGGACGGCGCGACCTCCTCGGCGTACGCCGATCCGTAGCCCCATTCGCCCGAGCCGAACTGCCAGGTGCCAAGCCCGACCGCGGACACCCGCGCCCCGCCCACCTCCACGTACCGCATTACTTGGGTGGCATCCGGATGCCGCCGTCGAGGCGGATGACCTCGGCATTGATGTAGCTGTTGGTGGCGATGTGCACCACGAGGTCCCCGTAGCGCGACGGGTCGCCCAGCCGCTTCGGGAAGAGGACGGACTGGCCGAGCGCGTGGCGCTGCTCCTCGGGCAGCATGCCCAGCAGCGGCGTGTCGAACAAACCCGGGGCGATCGTCACGACGCGTATGCCCACGACTGAAAGGTCACGAGCGGCCGGGAGCGTCATGCCCACCACCGCACCCTTGGAGGCCGAGTACGCGAGCTGGCCGATCTGCCCATCGAAGGCGGCCACCGAAGCGGTGTTGACGATGACGCCCCGCTCTGTCTCTGCCAGCGGCTCCGTCTTGGCGATGGCCGACGCCGCCTTCGTCATGATGTTGAAGGTCCCGATCACGTTGAGCCGCTGGATGAACTCGAAGGGCGCCAACCCGTGGGGCTCGCCCTGCCGGTCGATGACCCGGCCGATCCAACCAGTCCCGGCGCAGTTGACGGCGATCCGGAGGGGCCCCGGGTCCGCCGCGGCGTCGACCGCCCGCTGGCAGTGCTCCGGGTCCGTCACGTCGCCCGCCACGTAGCTGCCGCCCAGCTCCTCGGCCACGGCCCTGGCGCCTTCCTCGTTCAAGTCGAAGGCGGTGACGTGCACCCCCCGGGCCGACAGGGCCCGGGCGGTGGCGGCGCCGAGCCCGGAGGCGGCACCGGTGACGATGGCGGAAGACCCGGCGAGTTCCATGCGGTTGAATCTAGGAGCGCCAGGGCGGCCGGGCCACATCGGCTGTCGGGGCCCAGGTGCGGGGGCGCTCCCGACCCCGCCTACCGGGCCGGTCAATGGCGCCGGTCAGGGCTTCCTCAAAGGGGCCGTGCCCGATCGCCCCCCTCCCGTGGTAGCGGCGGCAACGGCGAGCTCGTCGACCACGTCGTTCCAATGGTCGCCCGAGTGCCCCTTCACCCATTGGAATCGCACCGGCAGTCCAGGGTCCAGCGCCACCGCCAGCAGCGGTTCCCACAAGTCCTGGTTGGCCACCGGTCGACCCTGCGAGTTCCGCCAGCCCCGCCGCTGCCACCCCGCCCACCAGCGCTGCCGGAAGCAGTTCACGACGTACGTCGAGTCGCTGCGGACCAGGATGCCGCCGTCGAATCCGCCGTCTGTGCCGCCGTCGATGCCGCCGTCGAATCCGCCGTCTGGGACGTCGGAGCGTGCGGAGCCTGCCCGCAAGGAGCGGATGGCCTCCAAGACGGCGGTGACCTCCATCCGCTGGTTGGTCGTGTGGCCGTCGGCGCCGCTGGCGAAGCGGCCCCCGGGAACGACCCATGCCCATCCTCCGGGCCCCGGGTTCCCCAGGCAGGACCCGTCCGTGTAGACGGTGATCATCGAGCCGGTCTACTACGGGCCCCCGGTGAACGGTGCGGACCCACCGCCGGCTTCGATCCGAGCCGTCTGAACGGTACCGTGGGACGGTGCTCTTCGACGGCGTGTCCCACCAGGTCCCAGACATCGATTCCACCGAGACGTCGGAGTGGCTGGACTCCTTCGACGCCGTCGTCACCCAGCACGGGCGCCCCCGCGCCCGCTTCCTGCTCATGAAGCTGCTCGAGCGGGCCCGCTCGCTCCAGGTCGACTTCCCGGCCACCGTCTCGACGCCTTACGTCAACACGGTCCCGGCGGACGAGGAGCCCTGGTTCCCGGGCGACGAGCACCTGGAACGGCGCATCCGCGCCTTCATCCGCTGGAACGCCGCGGCCATGGTGGTGCGGGCCAACATGCGGACCGACGGCATCGGGGGCCACCTCTCCACCTACGCCAGCTCGGCCTCGCTCTACGAGGTCGGGTTCAACCACTTCTTCAGGGGCAAGGACGACGGCGGCGCCGGGGACCAGGTGTTCGTCCAGGGGCACGCGTCGCCCGGGATCTACG
This sequence comes from Acidimicrobiaceae bacterium, assembly GCA_027306755.1. GTDB lineage: Bacteria > Actinomycetota > Acidimicrobiia > Acidimicrobiales > RAAP-2 > JAJYVT01. Next base: position 5,012 of record DAHUZE010000107.1, read on the forward strand.
CACGGGCCTTCGTGGAAGGGCGCCTCGCCGAGCAGGACCTGGACAACTTCCGCCACGAGGTGGGGGGCGGCCTGCCCAGCTACCCGCACCCGCGATCGCTGCCGGACTTCTGGGAGTTCCCCACGGTCTCCATGGGACTTGGCCCCCTCGCCGCCATCTACCAGGCGCACGTCAACCGCTACCTCCACCATCGCCGGCTGGTCGACACCAGCGCCAGCCGGGTGTGGTGCTTCGTGGGTGACGGGGAGATGGACGAGCCGGAGTCCATCGGCGCCCTCGGGGTGGCCGGCCGGGAGCACCTTGACAACCTGATCTTCGTCGTGAACTGCAATCTGCAGCGTCTCGACGGCCCGGTCCGGGGCAATGGCAAGGTGATCCAGGAGCTGGAGGCCCTGTTCCGGGGCGCCGGCTGGAACGTCATCAAGGTGATCTGGGGCTCTCGCTGGGACGAGCTGCTGGCCCGGGACGTGGACGGCGTCCTGCTGGACAAGATGAACACCACGGTGGACGGGGAGTTCCAGAAGTACGCCGTCGAGCCGGGCGCCTACATCCGGGAGCACTTCTTCGGCCCCGATCCCCGGCTGCGCAAGATGGTCGAGCACCTCTCCGACGACGAGCTGCGGACCCTGCCCCGGGGGGGCCACGACTACCGCAAGCTGTACGCGGCCTACAAGCTCGCCACCGAACAGCGCGGCGCCCCGACCGTGATCCTGGCCAAGACCATCAAGGGCTGGACCCTGGGTCCCCAGATCGAAGCCCGCAACGCCACGCACCAGATCAAGAAGATGACCCGGGACCAGCTGCGGGCCCTTCGCGACCGGCTGTACCTTGCCGATGAGATCCCCGACGAGGCGCTCGAGGCCGACGCACCTCCGTACTACCGCCCGGCCGAGGGGTCCGAGGCCCACGAGTACCTGGTGGCACGGCGCAAGATGCTGGGCGGCGCGATCCCGCGACGGATCGTCCGGCCGGCCAAAGTGGTCCTCCCCGATCCAAAGGTGTTCGCCGACCTCACGGCCGGGTCCGGCAGCCAGGCGTACTCGACGACGATGGCCTTCTCCCGCCTGCTGCGCAACCTGGTACGCGATCGCGAGTTCGGGCCGCTGGTGGCGCCCATCGTCTCCGACGAGGCCCGGACGTTCGGCCTCGAGCCGATCATCGCCGAGGCCAAGATCTACGCACCCGAGGGCCAGCGGTACATCCCGGTGGACGCCGACCTCCCGCTCAAGTACGCCGAGAGCATCTCCGGGCAGCTCCTGCAGGAGGGCATCACCGAGTCCGGGGCGGCGGCGGCCTTCACTGCCCTGGCTACGTCCTACGCCACCTGGGGACGACCGATGCTGCCGGTCTTCCTCTTCTACTCCATGTTCGGCTTCCAGCGCGTGGGCGACCTCCTCTGGGCACTGGGCGACATGCGAGGGCGGGGCATCCTCGCCGGCTGCACCGCCGGGAGGACGACCCTGTTGGGTGAGGGCCTGCAGCACGACGACGGGCACTCTCCGCTGCTTGCCTCCACCAACCCGGCCGCCAGGGTGTACGACCCGGCCTTCGCCTACGAGGTGGCGATCGTGGTGGAGGACGCGGTGCGCCGCATGCTGGGAGACCAGCCCGAGGACCGCTTCTGGTACATCACCCTCTACAACGAGAACTACCCGATGCCGCCGCTGCCCGAGGGGGCGGACGGCGAGGCGGTGCGGACCGGCATCCTCCAGGGCCTCTACCGGTTCGCGGCGCCGAGCGACACGGGTGCGGGCCGGCCGCACGCCAGCATCTGCTTCTCGGGGCCCATGTGGCAGGCGGCCGCCGAGGCCCGGCGCATCCTGGCCGAGGAATGGGGCGTGTCCTCCGACACGTGGTCGGCAACGTCCTGGGCCTCGCTGCGGCTGGACGCCATCGGCTGCGAGCGGTGGAACCGGCTCCACCCGGAGGCCGAGCCCCGGACGCCCCACGTCACCAGCGCGCTCGGCTCCGGGCCGTCACCGGTGGTGGCCGTCACGGACTACATGCGCGCGGTCCCGGACCAGGTGTCGCGCTGGGTCGGCCGCCCCTTCACCTCGCTGGGGACCGACGGGTTCGGCAGGTCGGACGCCCGGGAGGCCCTGCGCCGGTACTTCGAGGTGGACGCCCCCCATGTGGTTGTGGCTGTCCTCTCGGCGCTGGCCGGGCAGGGCGCGCTGGAGCGCGCGGCCGTGACCGAGGCGATCCGCCGCTACGGCATCGACCCCGATGCTGCCGCGCCCTACCTGACGTGACCGGCGCGGCGGCCCCCACCAGCCGGGTGGCGGGCCGGTCGGCGGGGGCGCCGGGTCACGTTGCCGTGGGCCGGCGAGCGTAGAGGTCGAGCTTCACCAGCATCTCGGCGTAGATACGCCGCAGTGCGACGGGGGCGAACCGCTTCTCGAAGAACCCACCGATGCCGCCGGCGCCCTGCCAGGTCGACTCGATCTGGACACCGCAGGAACCCGGCGTGGCTGCGTCCAGCGTGTAGGTCGTCACGAAGCTGGAACCGGTGTCCGACTCCCGCAGCAGCCGACCGGGCTCGGGCTCCGTCACCGCCATCCGGTACTCGCGCTGGCGGCCGCCGGCGGCGATGGTGAACCGGACGACCGTCCCCGCACCGGCTCCGCCCTCCTCCACCGCCCACCCGGAGACGGCGTCAGGCATGAACTGCGGACGGTCGGTGCGGTAGCCGGCCAGGTACCCGTAGACGGTGGCGGCCGGCGCGGCCACCGTGCCGTCGGCAACTGCCCGGACCGTGCTCATCTCCAGGTCCTACCACAGTCCAATTC
>DAHUZE010000001.1 GCA_027306755.1 Acidimicrobiaceae bacterium
GAGCGGCTCATGTTGAAGGTGACCATGCACTGGTAGGGGTTCCACACCCCGACCATGCGGTCCACGTGCGGCTCCGAGCTGCGCACCTGGAAGGCCGAGAGCAGCTCGTCCCAGCGCGACCGCAGCGCGGCGATGCCGGCCTCGACGGTCTGCGGGCGCAGCCAGCGCTCGATCACCGGGCGCACACCCTGCTTGTTGAGCACGCCCGACCCGGGCGGGTCGAACTTCTCGGCGACCGGGTTCTCATGGTACCCGAGGAGGAACACGATCTCGCGCTCCTCACCCGCGGCCAGCTCGAGCCGTACGTGGAGCGCGCCGTGCGGCTGCCAGCCGTGGGCGATGGACCCGCTGCACTCCCCCCTCTCCACGGCGAGGGGACGGTCCCATCCCCGGTAGGGGCCGAGGAAGGCGTCGCGCTGCGTGTCGAAACCGGCCGTGGGAGCGGAGCAGGCGAAATAGGCGAAGTGGTTGCGCCGCTCGCGGTACTCGGTCCGGTGATAGATCACGCCGTCCTCGACCTCCACCTCGCCGGTCGAGAAGTTGCGCTGGAAGTTGGTGGCGTCGTCCTGGGCGTCCCACAGCGCGAACTCGACGGAGCCGAAGACGGAGAGGTGGCGAGGCGCGCCGCCCCGGTTGCGCAGGCGCAGCCGCCACACCTCGAGGCTCTCACCGAGGGGCACGTAGTACAGCGTCTCGGCGGTGATCCCGCCCCGGGCCGAGGCGATGACGCTGTAGGAGAGGCCGTGCCGGCACTCATAGGTGTCGAGCTCGGAGCGGGTGGGCTGCCAGGATGGCGACCAGAGGTCGCCGTCGGCGTCGTCGCGAATGTAGATGTAGCGGCCGCCGAGGTCGAGGGGGGCGTTGTTGTACCGGTAGCGGCTCACCCGCCGCAGCCGGGCATCCCGGAAGAACGAGTAGCCGCCGGCGGTGTTGGAGATGATCCCGAAGTACTCCTCCATGCCCAGGTAGTTGATCCAGGGCAGGGGGGTGTCGGGTCGAGAGATCACGTACTCCCGGCGCTCGTCGTCGAAATGCCCGTACTGCACACCGATGTCCTCGTGAGAGCGATCCCGCGCCGCCGCTGCCGGCCGTCTCCCGCGCGGCATCGGAGCAGGCGTCGTCGGAGTAGACAGACGGCCCCCTGGGCTCGAGGAACCGGGGCCGTCATCACGACCGGTGACCGGCCGGCGGGGAGAGCCCCGCCGGCCGGGCCGGCCGTCCCACCTCGGGAGGTGGGTCCTATTCGAGTGTCGGTCGCTGACCCCAGGTCAGCCGGGAACCCGTGTCCCTAGGCGACGGGCTTGAGCTGCATCAGGATGTAGGGCAGCTCGGGGTCGTCCGGAGAGGGGTCCATGTACGGGTTCTGCTGGCTCGGCCAGCCCGTGTACTTGGCGGTGCTGTAGACGTTCCAGTCGGCGCCGTAGAGGACGGGGATGGCGGGCACGTCGGTGCTCATGATGCCCTCGAGGGTCGAGATGGCCGACGAGATGGTCTGCTGGCCGCTGGAGGTCGTCGGGTTGGCGCCCGCGTACTGCTGCAGGGCCGTCTGCGCGGCGCTGTTGTTGTAGCGGCTGTAGTCACCCGAGGGGCAGTTGGAGGCCGACGGGCAGTTGACGCTGTAGTCGAGCCAGTTGTCCAGCTGCACGTACGGGATGTTGCCACCGGCGCCCCAGTGGAGCGCGGTCTGGAAGTTGCCGGCGATGAGGGCGTTGTTCCACTGGGTGTAACCACCGGACGCGTTGCTGGTGGTCACGTCCATGCCCTCGGCCTGCAGGGTCTGGGAGATCTCGCTGGCGTCCGCCCAGTAGTCCGAGAAGGCCTGCGGGTCCCAGATCGAGAACTTGATGATCTGACCGCCCTTGGTCCAGCAGTCGGCCGGGTTGCTCCCGTCGCAGTTGGCGGGGGCGGCGGCCGACGAGGAGCTGGATCCGTCGGTGGAGGTCGCCCAGTCGGTGGGCGGGGTCCAGCCGGCGGCTGTCAGGATGCTGTACACCGTCGGGCCGGTCCAGCCGGCGGGCTGGCTGGCCGAGCTGATCGCCGGGCTTCCGGGCAGGTCGTTGGTGTACTTGGGGTTCTTGTAGGCCGTCTGCTGGCCCGGGAGCAGACCGCCGGAGGAGGTCGCCGCGGCCTCGTAGCCGGACTCACCGATCGAGGACGCCTCGCCCCGGTCGATGCCCATGCTCACGGCCTGGCGAACCGCCGCCTGGTCGATCCCGGTGGCTCCGCCGTTGCCCGGCATCAGGTTGAACTCGAGCGTGACCGTGTTGCCGGCCGCGAACCAGACGTGGTTGGTGTTCGGGTTCAGGTTGATGTAGTTGGCGACGATGCTGGGGAGGTCATTTCCGGCCCAGTCGAGCTGACCCTGCTGCAACGCGGCGAGGGCGGCCTGGTTGGTGGCCTCGTTGGGGATGATGACCTTCGACTCGGGCGGGGTGCCACCCCAGTAGTGCGGGTTGGGCTTGAAGGTGACGGCCGTGGTGCTGAAGGTGTCCAGCATGAAGGGCCCGGTCCCCACGGGGTTGGACACCGTGGTGGTGGCCGGGTCGGTCCCGATCGGGAAGGCGCTGGCCGGCACGATGTAGGTGCTGCCCAGGATCGCCCACAGGTTGGTGTACTGGGCGCTCTGGAAGCTGAGCGTGACGGTGCTGCCGCTCACCGAGGGCGCCGACGCCTGGGCGGGGACACCGCTGTAGTTGGCGTCCTTGTACTTGTAGATGATGTTGAACGTGTTGGCCACGTCGTTGGCGGTCATGGCCGACCCGTCATTGAACTTCACGCTGGGGCGGACGGTGATGCTCAGCGTCTTGCCGCCGTTCGAGAAGCTGTACCCGGTCGCCAGCCACGGGTGCGAGGCGGTGGGGTCGAGGGCGTCGAACTCGTACAGCGGCTCGTAGAGCAGGGACCGCATGTTCATGCCCGCCGCCAGCGAGGCGCTGTCGAACGGGTTGAAGTTCTGCGTGAAGGTGACGCCGGTCGTGGCCTCCTCGTAGAGGGGGGGGCCGACCTTGGAGGCGCCGGTTGGGGACGAGCCCGTCGAGGTGGAGCTGGACCCGCAGGCGGCGACCCCCAGCGCGGCCGCCGCGGCGACCACTGCGATCTTTCCAGGATTCATCTAGCTGTGTGTTCTCCATGTGGCACGGCGCGGGGGCCGTGCCGTCTGTCCGATACGCCGACGGGTCGGGCGACGCGGCGGCGGGACGGCCGCCAACCCGACGGGGTTGCGGCAGCACCGCGTCCGCTCGCCACTCGGGGCCGGCGGAGCCCGAAACGTGATCCCATACTCCATTCCTCCTCAGTCCTCCTCTGGGTGGTCGTGTCGCGGGATGCGGCCCGAGGCCGCGGGATGGCGCGCGGTGGCTAGCCCTCCTCCGGGTGGCGCGCCCCGGCCGGCGTGGGCGCCGGGCGCTGAAAGCTCGCCGGGTCCGGCGGGACCTGGCCGTCCTCTCCCGCCGCGGCGCGCTGCGCGGGGTCGACGTGCAGCCAGCAGGCGGCGGTGTGGCCGGACGCGACCGCGACGCCGGGCGGCACCCGCCGGCTGCAGATCGGCATGGCGTGGGGGCAGCGAGGGTGGAAGCGGCACCCGGTCGGCAGCGCCGCCAGGTTGGGCGGCGCTCCACTTCCGGCCAGGCTCGGCGGCTCGGCGCGGTCCGGGTCCGGCGCCGCGGAGAGGAGCAGCTG
>DAHUZE010000006.1 GCA_027306755.1 Acidimicrobiaceae bacterium
GAGCTGACGAGTGCTCAGGAGGGCTACGGTCTGCTCGCCATGGTCACCGTCACGGGCACCGCCCAGCGCGACGCCTGGGCGCGCCGCCAGCTCCCCCCGGTCGAACAGGTCCGACCGGGACTGTGGTCCGTTCCGGTGCCCATCCCCATCAATCCCCTGCGGTACGTCCTGGTGTACGTGCTCGAGCTCGTGGACGGGGTCGCGCTGGTGGACGCCGGCTGGGACACGGCTGAGGCATGGGACGCCCTGACCGGCGGCCTCGCCGGCATGGGTGCGGCCTTGAGCGACGTGAGGGCCGTGGTCGTCACCCACATCCATCCCGACCACTACGGGCTGGCCGGACGCGTGAGGGAAGCCTCTGGAGCCTGGATCGGGCTGCACCCTGCGGATGCCGCGCTGCTACGCGACCGCTACGAGGACGTGGGCGGTCTTGTGGACTCCATGCGGGGGCTCCTCGCCCTGTGCGGGACGCCGCCCGAGGTCCTGCCCGATCTGGCCGAGGCTTCGATGCAGGTCCGCTCCTTCGTCTCGATGGCTTCTCCGGACCGGCTCCTCGACGATGCCGAGGAACTGGGCCTCCCCGGATGGGATCTGCGGACCGTGTGGACGCCGGGGCACTCGCCGGGCCATCTGTGCCTGTACAGCGACGTGCGGCGCATACTGCTCTCGGGCGACCACGTGCTGCCACGGATCACCCCCAACATCTCGTTCCATTCCCAGCAGGTGCCCAATCCCCTCGGCGACTACCTGGCCTCGCTGGAGCGGCTTCGCCTGCTGGACCCCGAGGAGGTCCTGCCGGGCCATCAGTACCGCTTCCGGGGCCTTGGCGCCCGCTTGACCGAGATCGAGAGCCACCATGCCGAGCGCCTGGCCGATGTGCGGCAGGCGCTGGAGCACCGTCCGGGGGCCACGGTGTGGGACGTGGCGACCTCGCTCGCATGGTCGCGGCCGTGGACCGAGATGCCTGCGTTCCTCCAGCGCGCTGCCAACGGCGAGACGCTGGCCCACCTCGTCCTGCTCGAGCAACGGGGCAGGGTCCGGCGGGATCCGGGGGTGCCGGCCCGCTTCTACGCGGTGGAGGTGGGCTCCGCCGCCGGCGCGTCCAGCGGGCCCGGATAGGCAGCCTCCGCCTTGACGATCAGGCCGGCCATGTTCCGGCGTAGGAGGAGCATTCCGGCAACCACGGCTACCACGGCCACCGACCCCGCCGCGATGGCGAACGGCGTGGACGCATGGGCCAGGAAGCCCGCAGCCTTGTACGCCAGGAAGCTGTAGACGGCGGCCCACAGGATCCCGCCGGTCGCGTTGAAGAGGAGGAACCGCCGGTAGCGCATGCGGGTCGTGCCCGCCAGGAACGCGGCGTAGGTTCGAAGCACGGACACGAACCGCCCGAAGAAGACCACAGCGCCCCCGTGCCGGTCGAAGAGGTATCGGGCCACCTTGATCTTCGGCTCGTCCATGCGGACGTAGCGGCCGTAGCGCCGCAGGAGCCGGTAGCCCCCGACGTCTCCGATCCAGTAGCCGATGGTGTCGCCCAGCACCGCCGCCGCCGCGCCAACCAGGAAGACGAGCCAGATGGACAGGCGGTGGGTCGCCCCTGCGTAAGAGGCGGCGGCGATGAGCACCGTCTCCCCCGGCAGCGGCACGCCCAGGCTCTCGACGGCCACCAGGGCGAACACGGCGATGTAGCCGTAGCTCGAGACCAGGTGGCTCACGTTCACGCGGAAACCCGGTTCGCTCGCCGTTCGACCGCCTGCACGGCGGGAGTCTACGGACCCAGGGCTCCCGGGCGTGCACCTCCAGCGGGTCGGTAGCGTGAGCAAACCGATGGGACAGGCGCTGATCACCGACTTCTACGAGCTGGCCATGGCCGGGATCTATCTCCGCCGGGGGATGACGGGAACGGCAACGTTCTCCCTGTACGTGCGGGAGTTGCCCCCCAACCGCGGCTTCGTGGTGGCCGCCGGCCTGGAGGACTGCCTGGACTACCTCGAACGCTTCCGGTTCGTCCCCGAGGACCTGGCATGGCTGTCCGCCCACGGGTTCACGCCCGACGTGGTCGAGGCAATGGCCGGCATCCGGTTCACCGGGGAGGTTCATGCCGTACCCGAGGGCCGGATCGTCCTGGCCGGTGAACCGGTGTTGGAGGTCACCGCGCCACTGCCCGAGGCTCAGCTCGTGGAGAGCTTCCTCCTCAACCGGATCACGGTCCACACGGTCCTGGCGACCAAGGCGGCCCGATGCCGCCTCGCGGCGGGCGAGATCGATCTCATCGACTTCTCGCTCCGCCGCACCCACGGCACCGACGCAGGGCTGGCCGTGGCCCGCGACTCGGCCATCGCCGGGTTCTCAGGCACCAGCAACGTGGAGGCGGCCCGCGTCCTCGGCCTGCGCGCCGCAGGCACCATGGCCCACTCCTTTATCCAGTCCTTTCCGTCGGAGGCCGACGCCTTCCGGGCGTTCGTGTCCGGGATGCCCGGGCCGTACACGTTCCTCGTCGACACCTACGACACGGTCACGGGCGTGCGAGTGGCCGCCGAGGTGATCCACGAGCTGGGCCTCGAGGAGGGGATCGCTGTCCGGATCGACAGCGGGGACCTGGCGTCCCTCGCCACGGCGGCGCGGGATGTCCTGGATGGCGCCGGGCTCCCCCATGTCCGCATCTTCGTGAGCGGCGGCCTGGACGAGTACGGACTGGAGGACCTGAGGAAGGCAGGTGCGCCCGTGGACGCGGCAGGGGTCGGCACCAAGGTGGGGGTGTCAGCCGACGCGCCCTACCTGGACACCGTGTACAAGCTCGTCCAGCTTGGTTCCGAGCCGATCGCCAAGCTCTCGGAGGGCAAGGAGAGCCTGCCTGGTCCCAAGCAGGTGTGGCGGCGGGAAGGAGCGGCCGACCTGCTGGCCCGGCGTGAAGAGCCGGGGCCGTCCGGCGCCGAACCGCTGCTCCAGGCGGTGCTCCGGGACGGGAGGCGCACGGCACCGCCCACCTCTATCGTAGCGGCCCGGGCCCGGCTGGCGGCGGACCTGGCCTGGATCCCCATGGAGGCCCGGCGCATCCGCCAGCCGCACGCCCCGGCTGCGCTCGTCTCGGACGAGCTGCAGGCGCTCGGGCGCCGGACGGTGGCCTCGGCCCGGGCGCGGGCCAACGGTGACAGTCGATAGCAGCATGGCCCGGAGTCACTCCGCCTCCGAGGCGCCGGGCCGGGCTGCCACGGCCGCTGCGTAGCGCCACCCCACGGAGGGTAAGAGGCGAGCGACCCCGAGACGGTGCCGGGGAGCAGGCCCGGGTTCAACGGCCTGCACCCCCCGCCGCCCCACCAGACACGCCATGGAGCACCGCTACTTGTTCCACCTCCACCTGTTCAAGCGGCTACGTGCCGTCCCCCACGAATTGGCCGCCACCGATGCGGTCGGGCTGGGGGCCCAGATCGTCGACCGGGGCGTGGAAGCCGTCGTGGAGACGGTGGGCGGGCGGGCGCGTACCCGCGTCGTCGTCCTCCTGGCAGCGGTGCTGGCTCTCTCGAGCGCCGATACCGGTGCCATCTCGGCCATCGCCCCCAACCTCGAGCGCTCGCTGCACATCGGCAACGTGGACATCGGCCTGCTCATCACCGTGTCCGGTCTGACCGCCGCCCTGGGCATGCTGCCGGTCGGGTGGGTGACCGACCGGTGGAACCGCACGCGCATGCTCACCGGGGTGGTGGCGGTGTGGGGGGTCGCCGAGGTCGTCAGCGCCATGGCTCCGGACTACGCGCTCCTCTTGGTGGTGCGCCTGGCCCTCGGCGCGCTGACCGCAGTCACGGGTCCCACGCTGGCCTCCCTGACCGGTGACCTGTTCCCGGCCCGGGAAAGGTCCCAGATCTACGGTTTCATCCTGACCGGAGAGCTCCTCGGCGCCGGGGCCGGGCTCTCGATCGCCGGTTTGGTGTCGGCCTGGGCGACATGGCGTGTCGCCCTCGCGATCCTGGCCGTGCCGAGCTTCGCCTTGGCGTGGGAGCTCCACCGGCGCCTCCCCGAGCCGGCGCGTGGCGGGCAGAGCCGCCTGGAGCGGGGCGCGGAGGTGATCGTGACGGCCGAAGACGTCGAGGCGGCGGCTGACGGGCCGGTCCCCGCCGGCAGTCCTCCCGGGCCCCTCGGGGCGACGCCGAACCCGCCGCACCTGAGCCGGGACGAGGACTCCCCCGTACTCGAGGAGGTCAGGCGCCGGCGGGTGGACGCCCGGGAGGGCGTCACCCTGGACCAGGACCCGATGGAGCTCGGCTGGTGGGAGTCGTTCCGGTATGTGGTGGCCGTGCCGAGCAACGTCACGCTCATCGTTGCGTCCGCGCTCGGCTGCTTCTTCTTCAGCGGCGTGGAGACGTTCGCCCTGATCTTCCTCGAGGGGCACTTCCGCATCGGGCAGGGCACCGCCACCCTGGTTGCACTCGCAGTGGGGGGGGCGGCGGTGGGCGGGGCCGTCATCGGCGGCCGGGCAACGGACCTCGAGCTGCGTCGCGGGCACATCGAGGCGCGCCTGCTCATCCCGGCGGCCGCATTCGTCCTCACGGCCGTCGTCTTCGTGCCCGCGATCGTGGACAGCGCCCTGATCGTGTCCGTTCCCCTGTTCATGGTGGCCGGGTTCTGCATCGCCGCCCCCAACCCCGGGCTCGACGCCGCTCGGCTGGACATCATGCCGTCGCGCATGTGGGGACGGGCCGAGGCTGTCCGGAGCTTCCTGCGATCGATCCTGCAGTCCTTCGCCCCGCTGGTGTTCGGCCTCGTCTCGACGGCGTTCGGAGGGGCCGACGCGGGCTTCGGCGCCAGCGGCGGCGGCGCCCACGGGGGTGGCAGCGCCGTCGGCCTCCAGCCGACTTTCCTCATCATGCTCGCCCCGCTGCTCGCCGCCGCCGTGATCGCTTCGAGGGGGCGCCGTTCCTATCCCACCGACGTTGCCGCTGCCGCCTACGTGGAGCGGCGGTTCCCGCCGGCCCCCGAGGCCGCCCAGACCTCGCGCCCTCCCCGCTGACGGTCGGGCCGACGGTGGCCGCCCCGGGGACAGTGCCCAGGACTGGGCCCGGGCCCGGTCCCAGGGGGGTGCGCGAAGCCCACAGCTGGCGCGGCAGAATGGCTCGATCATGCCCGAGCTGATCGCCTCCTCCCACCGGGTACCGCGATGACGGTTGCCGACGAGCGCCCAGCTGCACCTACGGTGGACCACGCGGGGATGTCCCTCTCCTTGGACGTGGACGGGATGACCTGCGGTGCCTGCGCGGCCCGCATCGAGCGGCGCCTGAACGCCATCGACGGCGTCCGGGCCCAGGTGAACTACGCGACGGAGCGGGCGAGCATCGTCGCCGGTCCGGAGATCGACGCCAACCGGCTGATCGCCGAGATCGCACGGCTGGGGTTCAGCGCGTCGCCCGCAGGGCGGCCTACCACCAGTCCTCCGCCTTCACCCGACGGTGTGCACCGGCCCCCCGGGCGGATCGCCGGCGGCCCGGTGGCGAAGGGCCCCATGACGGACGCGCCGGTGACCGACGACCGGTTGCAGCGCCGGGTGCGAACCCTGCGCATCCGCCTCATCGTGGCGGCGGTGCTCTTCATGCCGCTGTGCGACGCGTCCATCGCCTTTTCGATCTTCCCCGTCATCCGGTTCGCCGGCTGGCAGTGGGTGCTGCTGGCCCTGACCGCGCCCGTTGTGACGTGGGCTGCGTGGCCGTTCCACGAGGCGGCGTGGCGGCATGCGCGCCACGTGACCGCCACCATGGACACCCTTGTGTCCCTGGGGGTCAGCGCTGCTACCGCCTGGTCCGTCTACGCGATGTTCTTCGAGGACGCGCACCAGCGCCAGGTGTCGGTCGTCTACCTCCTCACGCACCGGTCCGGTGGCTCGATCTACCTGGACGTGGCCGCCGGAGTGACGACGTTCCTCCTGGCGGGCCGCTACTTCGAGGCACGCTCACGCCAGCGCAGTGGCGACGCGCTGCGGGCCCTGGCCGCGCTCGGGGCACGCGACGTCTCCATCCTCGACGAGCGCGGCTCGGAGCGCCGCATCCCCGTGGACGAGCTCCGACCGGGCATGCGGTTCGTGGTCCGCCCGGGCGAGAAAGTGGCCACCGACGGCGAGGTCCAGCGGGGCGCCGCCACGATCGACCGCAGCTTGATGACCGGCGAGTCTGTCCCGGTGGACGCGGCTGCAGGCGATCCGGTCACCGGGGGCACGGTGTGCCTGACCGGCCACCTCGTGGTCCGGGCCACCAAGGTCGGGGCCGAGACGCAACTGGGGCAGATGCAGGCCTTGGTCGAGCAGGCCCAGAACGACAAGGCGGCCGTCCAGCGGCTGGCCGATCGGATCTCGTCGGTGTTCGTTCCCACCGTCATCGTCCTGGCGACGGCAACCCTGGTCGGCTGGCTGGCCGCGGGCTCCTCGTCGCTCATCGCCTTCAACGCCGGGCTGTCGGTCCTGATCATCGCCTGCCCGTGCGCCCTGGGCCTGGCCACCCCCGCGGCGCTGTTCGTGGCGTCCGGCGCGGGCGCCCGGCAGGGCATCTTCTTCAAGGGGTACCAGGCGCTCGAGGCGTCCAAGCAGGTGGACACCGTAGTGCTGGACAAGACCGGCACGGTCACCGAGGGACGGATGGCGGTGGTGGACGTCGTCACCGTCCCCGGAGTGGACGTAGCGGACATGTTGCAGATGGCCGCCGCGCTCGAGTCCGCATCGGAGCACCCCGTGGCCCGTGCCGTGGTGGCCGCGTGCGACGCCGAGCCGCCGTTGCCGCCGGTGGACGGCTTCTCTGCAATCCCCGGGTTCGGGGTCACCGGCCGGGTGGAGGGCCGGACCGTGGCGGCCGGTCGTCCGGCACGGCTCGCCGGGTCGGATCCGGCGGCCTCAGCCGACTGGGCAGTCCCGGGGCTTCCAGCCGACCTCCAGGCGCAGCTCGAGTCTTGGGAGGCCGGCGGACGGACCGTCGTACTCGTGACGATCGATGGAGGGGTGGCGGGGGCGGTGGCGGTGGCCGACGCCCTCCGCCCCACCGCAGCGGCGGCCGTGGCCGAGCTGAAGGCGCTGGGCCTCCACTGCGTGCTCTTGTCGGGGGACAATGAGCCCACCGTCCGGGCGGTCGGAGCCGCCGTGGGCATCGACGACGTGCGGGCCTGCGCCCTGCCGGCGGACAAGGTAGCTGCCATCAAGGCACTGCAGGCGGGCGGGCGGACCGTCGCGATGGTGGGCGACGGCGTGAACGACGCCCCGGCCCTGGCCACCGCCGACCTCGGGCTGGCGGTGGGCTCGGGGACCGACGTCGCCATCAACGCCGCGGAGCTGATCATCCTGCGCGACGACCTGCGAATCGTCCCGGCGGCTCTGTCGCTGGCCCGCCGAACGCTGCGCACCATCCGGTCCAACCTGTGGTGGGCGTTCGCGTACAACCTGGTCGCCATCCCGATCGCCGCCCTCGGCTTCCTGGATCCCCTCATCGCTGGCGCGGCGATGGCGCTCTCATCCGGATTCGTCGTGTGGAACAGCGCCCGGCTGAGGGAGCCACGGCGGAGATCTTCCGCTACTCGCGTCCCGGCCGTCCGCCGCCCGGTGCACCGCTCGACGACGGCCCGGGATCCCGGGGGGCCCGAGCGGGTGGCCGAGCCGGCCGGAGGCGTACGGCAGCTTTCGTGAGGCGATGAGCTCGGCGGCCACCCGGCGCACCGGGTCGGCCGGTCGCCAGACCCGCTCAGTGCAGGCCGACGCGTGGATCCTTGGATCTGCCCTTGGGGCCGCCGCGTCCCCCGAACACCTCGATCGCCACGAGCGCGCTCACGAACACGGCAACCATGGCCACGTAGATCCCCAGCGTGGTCGGGTCCAGCTTCTGCTGGCTGCCCAGGGCGAAAAGGATCTTCCGGATCACCGCTACGAGGCCGACGACGATGAACGGCTGGGCGGCCAGCGCGTGCGCCCGCAACGACAGCACCACCGTGTGGACGATCTCCACGAGGATCAGCACCAGCAGCATGTTGTCCAGGAAGTCCGTGGCCCGGATCTGGAGGCCCCGGGTGGACGTGAAGAAATTGACGATGCTGGCGACGAGAATGGCCCCGGCCAGCGCGATCAGCAGCGCAGCCACGAGCGCGGACACGACGTCCTGGGCGTGCTCGGTGAGCGCGGTCGTGTACCGCGTCCACCACGGCTCCTGCTTGCTCTCCCCGGTCTTCTCGACGCCGCCGACGCTTCCGTCAACCGGCTCGACCGGGGCGACGGTGGTTCCTCCCACCGGATCGACCGAGCCGTCACGGACCAACGCCGCGTCGCTCTCGCTCGTGGACTCGGCCACCGGACCTCCCTCGGACCTCTAAAGCCGTCCACATTACGACACGAGCACCGTCTCGCTCCGCTTGGACGCCACGGGCCCTGCTGCGGGCTCTGGCGGTCGACAGGCGGACCATGCCGCACATCTGCTCCTCGGATGGCCCCGGTCGCCCCGCCGGACCGCCGCTCGGGCGAGGGCGCTAGCGTTCCCTCCAACGACCGGAGCGAGGAGACCCCATGACGGCCACCGACGACTTGCTGGCCAGCAATCAGCGCTACGCGGCGTCGTACGACAAGGGCGCGCTGACCGCCGCGCCGGCGAAGGGGGTCGTCGTGCTGACGTGCATGGATGCCCGGCTCGATCCAGCTCGCTTCCTCGGGCTGGAGGAAGGGGACGCGCACGTCATCCGCAATGCCGGCGGCGTGGCCACCGACGACGCCATCCGGAGCGTCGTCATCTCCCAACGCCTGGTCGGGACCGAATCGATCGTGATCGTGCACCACACCGGTTGCGGCATGGAGTCCTTCACCGACGCCGCGATGAAGGACGAGCTCGTGGCGGAGACGGGCATCCGCCCGAGCTTCTCCTTCGAGGCCTTCCCTGACGCCGCCGCCGACGTCCGCCAGACCGCGGCCCGCCTGGCGGCGAGCCCCTTCGTCCGCCACGAGCACGTCCGGGGGTTCGTCTACGATGTCGAGAGCGGTCGGCTCCACGAGGTCGCCCTGGACGGGGGCTGAACACAGTGAGCGGCGCCGGCGTTGAGGTTGGCACCCTCCAATCCCAGATGGCGGAATACGCGGGATTCGCCGAACTGGCCGAGGCCATGCACGCCGGTATCGGGGCCATCACCGTGCGCATCGCGGGAACGGGAGACGGGCGACGGGTCGTCGTCTTCTTCCGCCAACCAGACTTCCCGGACGAGCTCTTCGGGTACCGGTGCATGCCGCCGGGCGCTGACCGTCACGAGCTGGTGTGGCTCGGAGAAGAGCTGGCAACGGGTGCACTCCATCGGCTCATGCGCAGCGGGACAGGCACCCCGGACACCGATGGAGTGGTGTGGCTCCGGCTTCGGGGCTCGACGCTCGTCGCCACACTGGTGGTCTGACCCGCCCAGCTCTGCCGTCTCCCTGGCGTTCGACGTGACCAACCCTCGGTGTGGGCACGTGTCGGCGGCAACGTCTCCCGCCGCCTGGCGTTTTTCATCGGGGAGCGCAGATTCCACCTGCAGCGCGGATCCCTCGGTGCCTGGACGGCGCCGGTCATGGGAATGGCGTTCGCCTTCGCTTGGACTCCATGCATCGGGCCAGTACTGGGGGCGGTGCTCGCGCTCGCCTATAGCCGCTCGACGATGGCCGGTGGCATGCTGCTGTTGTTCGCGTACTCGATGGGGCTCGGCGTGCCCTTTGTCGTGACGGGCGTGGCGTTCGAACGGCTTACGATCTTCTACACCAAGGCGAGGGCTCCCCTCGCGATCATCCAGGTGCTGGCCGCGGGCGTGCTGCTTGTCTTTGGGGCCCTGATCTTGGCTGGCGACCTAGGCTGGCTCTCGGCGCAGTTCAACGTGCTGCTCAACGGTATCGGCCTGCACTGCTCGACCACGTCTGGGTGCTTCGGCTGACGCTGGCACCTTTCAGCGTAGGTGAGGGTGGTTGAGGTGAGTGCCCGTGGCACACTGGATCGCATGTCCGGGGCCGGCACCGCGGGGGACCAGCCTTCGCCAGTGTCGGTCCGGCATCTGCGCTGGCTGGTTCCCCTGGCCGTGGCCCTCTTGGCCCTGGTTGTCTTCGCGGCCGTCGAAGCCACGCGCGCTTCGAACACGATGAGCGGATCAACCACGGTCCAGACGGCGGGATTCTCCCTGCCTGGCCAGAGGGCGCCGGTGCCCTTCTCGCTTCAGGTCTTGCAGCCATCAGCTTCCGGTTCATCAGGTGGCGCCAGCACCGTAACGATGTCGTCTCTCATCGGGAAGCCGGTGGTCCTCAACATCTGGTCGAGCAGCTGCACGATCTGCCGGGCGGAAACGCCGGCGATGGAGTCCATCGCCAAACGTGCCGGGCGCTCCGTGAGGTTTGTGGGCGTTGACTCCCTGGACCAGAGGGGAACAGCCCTCGCGTTCCTCCACCGTTACGGCGTCTCGTACCTCCAGCTCTTCGATTCCGCTGGGCGGGTCGGCTCGGGTTATGGGATCCCGGGCTTCCCGGTAACGGTCTTCGTATCCGGCCAGGGGAAGGTCGTCGGCGAGTACCTCGGCGGCCTGAGCACCAAGACCCTCTCGCACTACCTCGGGACGCTGTTCGGAGTCCGCATGGTTCCGAGCTGAGCCAACGCCGCCACCGCCAACCAGTGCTGCCCACCGACCCGGCCGATCACCAGCCATCGGCGCTCATCCGTCGGCACCGCCAGCTCGTGCGTGCCGTTCATCCCGTCGGGACGACCAGGCTGTAGATGGGGCTCACGCCGGCGCCCTGAGCGCCGCTTCCCTTCGCCACGCACACCCTGGCCGACGGGCAGCTGATGTCACTGATTGTCAGGTAGGACTGGCCTGTCGGGTTGGGCGCTGTCGCCGCGACGCTGAAGGTCACCTTCGACCACGTTGCCCCTGCATTGGTCGTTCCGAGGAGAACGGGCGACCCCTCGTCGATGCCGCTCCCGACCTTCTGGGGGATGGACTCGGACCCTGAGATCCAGCACTCTGTCGCCGACGGGCAGGAGAGCCCGTAGAGCTGGGGGTTGGGGACATCGCCGGGCAACGCTTCCGGCGTCCAGCTCCGTCCGCCGTCGCTGCTCGTGGCGACCACGCTCACCTCCGTCACCGCTCCACTGGAGCACCCACTTGCGCCGCCGAAGCCCTGCGTCTTTCGGGCCCATGTTGCGGCGATCTGTGACTCGGTCTGGGAAATGGCACGCACGGCCGGCGCCATGGCGATGGAGGCGAGCGACGGCCCTGCGTCTCCCGTGGGGATACCCGGCACTGTGGCGGGACACTGCGTCGCGTTCTTGATCGCCACTCCCCCGGTGACGACGCAGTGTGTCGCGTCGGTGCAAGCCAGCTGCGAGAGCATTCCGCCGATGCCGAACCCCTTCGGCACGCTGCCGACCGTCCAGGTCGCCCCGGCATCGGCCGTGACCGCGGACACCCCGGTGGGGGCGATTGTGCTCTCCGTCGAGTCGGTCTCCCCCACGACGGTGCACTGCTGGGGGGAGGCGCACGCCAGGGCCACCATGGAGTCGCCGGACAGGATCGGGCGGGCGCTGAACGCCGCCCCACTGCCAGTCACGACAAGGAAGGTGGCGTCAAGAGGGGCTGTGACCGACCCGGTCGACGAAGCGACGAGGCCGTCGCAGGCGCCAATGGCCGGGCAGGTGAGCGCACGGATCGTGCCCACGCCGCCCGGGAGTGGCGTCACCCGGAAAGAATGCCCACCATCGGCCGTGGCGAGAAGCACCGCCTGGCCCTGGTAGGTGCCGCCCGCCGCGCACCATGTCGCCCCCGCGCAGGCGAGCGCCGTCGTGGGGTCGAACCCCGAGGGCATCGGGAGCACTGTCCACTCCGCCCCCTGGTCGGTGGTCACGTAGAGGGACTCAGCGAGCAGCGGGGCCCCAGCCATGGCGGAGGGGTACTTCCCCGCCATGACGTAGCAGCGGTCCGGTGTGGCGCAGCTGAGGCGCCCGGGCGGGGGGCCGTAGTCGTTCTGCTGCCAGGTCCCAGTCAAGAGCCTGTCGACGAGCCTCCAGGTCCCCGCGCCGTGCGCGGACCTTCCCGGGTCCAGTGCGTGGCCTCGGTGCCAGGGGGTCGCGAACGGGCCGCTCAGGCCGCCCCCCCTGCCGATGACCGCGATCCCAGACAGGGTGCCGACGAGCAGCACAGCAGCCGCAACGGCCGCAACCCCCGCGACCGGCACGCGGCGCGGCAAATGCCAGCGCGCCGGTGCGCCGAGCGAGGAAACCGCCGGCGGACCCTCCTCAGGTGGGGCACCCACGATCTCCTCGAACAACTCCGCGAACACGGGATGGGTAAAGGCCGCCTCGACCGCCCACTCGTCGACGGGGTCGATCCGGCTGAGTGTCGCCCTCATCGTGTAAGACCTCCTTTAGGGTCCAGCGTGGCGACGCACGACCCATGCCCATCCCCGTCAGGGGCTCCGTGTTGCAACAAGCCCTCATTCGGGGTGGTCGCTGCGATCGCCTGTTGCAAGTGCCGCCGGGCCCGATGGAGGCGCACTTTGGCGGCGCTCGGCGAGCACCCCAGCACGCAGGCGATCTCTGCAGACCGCAGGTTCTCCCAGGCCGTCAACATGAGCAGCTCCCGCTCCTCTTCGGAGAGCGCCTGCAGGCACAGCAGGGCCACGAGGCCCTCCTCGTCTCGCGGGAGGGAGCGCCGGGCGCTCTCGGGAACCTGTCGAGCTACCCGCTCGACCAGTTCGGAGCGGCGCCGCCGGCGCCGGTGCTCGTTGTGCAGCACATTGCGAGCCACGGCATAGAGCCAGAGGAGCGCCTCTTCGCCGGCGGGTACCTGATCGAGCCTGCGCCAGGCGATCGTGAACGTCTCAGCCGCAACGTCGGCGGCGTCCTCGGCTGACGGAGCCCGCCGCAGCGCGTATGCCAGGATCTTCGCCCACGCCGCGCGGTAGAGCGTGTCGAAGCGTTCCTTCCGCTCGTCCTGCATCGCCGCCCCTTCGGTGTGCACGCGTACGTCCACATCTTTCATGTCCCGCGGGGCGCTGCCGTTACAGCAAGTTCCCTCGGGCACCGCATCGGCGCGAAAGGAGTCGTAGGCGACGCCTCAGGAGCAGGTCGTCGCGGTCGAGGGCTCGAACCCCACCGCCCCATCGGGTCGGATCCAGCCAGCTCCCGATCCCGTCGCGTGCACCGAGACCCACAAGTCCAGTGCAGGAGCCGGGCCGCAGAAGTGGCCGCCCACCAACTCGGGACACGTGATCGGCGCAGGGCTCGCCAGGTGTGCTCGCCGTGCTCGGTCCGGTGGTGGAGGACCTGTGTCCCAGGGTGAGCACGCCCGTCCTCACATCGGCAGTTCAGGCGTGCTGCTGGGCCGAGCTGCACAGCCCATCTCAGGAAAGCATGAGGTGCCGCCGAAGAGGCAACGGCCTTCCCCATGGATACTGCACTCGCGTCGTACACCGGGGCCCTCAGGCGGCATAGCCCCTCGATGCCATCGAAGCCCAGCCTCGCCCAGTTCTTGGAGGACCAGCACGCTCCCCGCGTCGCCTTTCGCTCGGCGAGCGAGCCCTTCGGCACGACGAGCGCCTGCTGGCCGGACGATGGTCCAGATGCTCGGGTTCTTCGCCGACTCCGGGGCGGGAAACCAATCGTCGACCCTTGGCGTTCGCCGGGACGCTCTCCGAGGCCCAGTGCGGCGAGCTCCTCGAAGGGCTAGGACCATCAGACTGGCGGCCCGGCACACCAAGATCCGTCGCGAGGGCTACCCAAGTGATGGCGCGTCACGGGCTCGTAACCGTTTATGCCACCCGCACCTTCGTTGCACCCGTCGCCGTCGGATGGGGGACCGGCTCACCATGCTCCCGCAAAGACTGGATGTGCAGAGGGATCGCTTCGGCGATGAGTTCTTCGACCTCGTCGCGGGAGCGGCCGGCCGCCACGCAGCCAGGAAGATCGGGTACATACGCGCCCCAGGCGTCGCCTTCCTGCTCGATCACGACGACGTACTCAGTCACCATTCTGCCTTCCCGACCTGCCGGCCTGCCGCCAGATCGATCCAAGCGTACCGTTCGGCACTTCATCACTCGGATTGCCCGCCACCGTCACCGTTCCGGAGCGGCTTGGAGGAGACTCCAGGGGTGGTAGTCCGGCTGTCGAGTCTGACCTGGCGTGTGACTGACCGACGTGTCCTTCTAGCGAATCGTCGGCCCTTCATGCGGGACCACCACGCTTCCCGGGTGGTCGAACAGGCCTGGGATCCCCGGAGGCTCCATGCCTTGGAAGTGAGGATGGAGTCATGGACAAGCCAGCGGGCAAGAGCCCGTCCCAAAAGCGCTACCCGCCCGAGTTGAAGGGCCGTGCCGTGCGCATGGTCGGCGAGCTCCGACGCGAGGATCCGGGCGACCAATCGGTGATAAGCCGGGTGCCGCGCCAGCTCGGCGTCGGTGCCGAGTCACTCCGGGCCTGGGTGAAGCAGGCCGACGTCGACGCCGGGGCCCGACCGGGACTGTCGACTGCAGAGCGCGACGAGCTGAAGGACCTGCGCAACGCGACGCCGAGCGCAGGGCGGCTTCCGGACGGCCACCACGCACTCGCCGGCGCAGGCGCACCACCATCGCCGCTCTCGCCGGCGCCGCCAACGCACCGCCGTAGTCAAAGGCGCGTCTCCGCGGAGACGGCGGCGATCGTCGCCCCGGCGCGTCTCCGCGGAGACGGCGGCGATCGTCGCCCCGGCGCGTCTCCGCGGGAACGTCGGCCACCGCAACTGCGGCACGCCCGGGCAACGGCGCAAAGCCGAAGCCGCCGTTGCGTCGACCACAATCCTCAGCAACGAAGCGCGTCACAGCCCTCTGGCATCATCACGACGCGTCGAAACAGTGAACTGGGTCCCCACCAACACAAGACTTCGGGCGATGCGATGCGCGCCCCCGGCCTCCCAGAATGCGAACCTCGAGCCGTTGGTCGAGGGACCGGCAATCAGTCTGGCCGCTCGGCACGCCAAGGTCCGCCGTGACGGGTACCGGCGATGATGATCTCAGGGCGTCTGCATCTGCTGGCGGGGCCAGTCGGCGAACCAGGACTCGTCGACCTCGTGTGCAGCCACAGCAAGCATGGCCTGCAGTTCGGGTTCGCGCCCTGGACGGGCGGGTGCTATGTGAAGCTGCTGGTCACGGGTGCGGCGCACCCAGCGTTACACAATGCGAACCTTTGTCGGAACTAGCTGGCGACCTCATCGGCCTGGCGGGTTCCCACGCCAAGGTGCGCAGGGATGGCTACCGGGCAGAGAACAGCTAGGGAGACTCCTGAGCCATTCGCTGGTGCGTTGCCCGGCGAGGTAGGTCAGTCGTTCGAGGGGGGCTCGATCCGACGTGCGGTCTCGGCGATCGGTAGCTCCGAACAGCAGCAGTGGTCGTCGGCGCACACCACGACGCGTACGCCTCGATCGACCACGCATTCGCAGCCGGCGCACTCGATCTTCATCGTCTTGGAGCCTACGTCGTCGAGACCGATGTCGATTTCGCGGATCGGGCGGCGGCCGGTGAGAATCAAGGGATGCAAGGTTCTGCCCCCCCGAACCGCCAATTTCTGGACGCCTC
>DAHUZE010000014.1 GCA_027306755.1 Acidimicrobiaceae bacterium
CCCAGCACCTGGGGCAGCGCCCCCCAGGACGCTCCCCCCTCCTACACCGCCGGCCTGCCCCCCGCCATCGGCTACACCTCCGCCCAGCAGGTGACCGTGGCCCCGGGCGGCAGCACCACCCTCACGGTCGGCGCCCAGAACTTCACCCACCAGCCCCAGCAGGTGCTGGTGACCGCCTCACCCCCCCCGGGCGTCACCGTCTCGGCCACGCCGGCCGCGATCCCCGTCCCGCCGGACGGCAGCGGCACCACGACCCTCACGGTCTCGGCGGCGTCCTCCGCCACCCAGAGCTTCTCCTCCCTCCCGATCTCCCTCAGTGACAATGGGATCGCGCTCAGAGGCCTGGACCTGACGCTCCTGGTCGCCCAACCCGGGAGCCTGCTCCGCGCCTTCAACAACGCCGGCGTCTCCAACAACGGGGATGCGTCCGAGGCCAACTTCGACAACGACGGCAACAGCTACTCGGCGCAGGCCCTGGCGGCGGCCGGGGTGACCCCCGGATCGACCGTCAAGTCCGGCGGCATCAGCTACACCTGGCCCCTGCCCGCCCCCGGGTTTCCGGACAATGCGGTGGCCGCGGGCCAAACGGTGACCGTCAACGCGCCGGCCGGAACCCGCCAGGTCGGCTTTCTGGGCTCCGCCGCCGGAGGCCCCAGCCAGGGCATCGTCACCCTGAACTACGCGGACGGCAGCAGCGCCCAGTACTGGCTTGGCTTCACCGACTGGACGCTCAACGGGGGCAGGGCCTCCGGCCCGTCCTATGGCAACCAGATCGCGATCAGCACGCCGTACCGCAACTGCTCGAACTGCTCCTCGGGGGCGAGCCCGGTCCCGACCTACCTGTACTCCACCTCCCTTCCCGTCGAGCCCGGCAAGGTGCTGACCACCATCACCCTGCCCCCGGGTGCGACGCAGGGCGCCCTCCACATCTTCGCGATCGGCACCAGCGCCACGCCCATGGCCCCACCCGAGCTGGACTCCCTCACCCCCACCACGGCGGCGGCGGGCCAGACCGTGACCGTCCGTGGCTCCGGGTTCGGCTCCGCCCAGGGGGGCAGCTCGGTCGCGTTCACCGACGGCGCGACCACCTGGGGGCCGGCCAACCTCCTGGGGACGTCGCCCGCGGGCGAGCTCGCCTGGGGCGGCCCCTACAACGACACGTGCTCCAGCAGCAGCGGCAACCTGACCTCGAGCGACGGCGGGCAGACCGAGCAGTGGACCGCAAGCTGCGTGAGCGCCCAGACCTGGATCCAGGTGACGCCACCGGCGCTGCAGCGCGGACGGACCTACACGGCCGCCGTGACCCTGGAGGCAAACGGCTCCCAGCAGACCGCTCCCATGTACCTCGACCTCTTCAACGGCTGCACGGACACCTCGAGCAAGGTCGTGTCCCTGGTCCCGGGCACGCCGACCACGCTGACCGACACCACCGTCGTCGCATGCGGACTAAGCCCTCAGCTCCAGGTGCGCACGGCAGGTCCGGGGAGCGTGGACCTCACCGTGTCCACCGCCTCCATCGCCGGGCCTGGGCCCCTCCAGATCGACAGCTGGAGCAACACGGCCATCACCTTCACGGTCCCCACGCCCAGCGGCCCCCAGGGAGAGTTCTCCGTCTACCCGGGGTCAGAGGCGATGGTCGCCGTCGACGTGGCCGGCGCGAGCGGGACCAGCGCGTCCGACACGGCAGCCCTGGAGATCACTCCCACCGACAACCCGTCCGACTACTACGACAACGCCGGGATCACACCGGACAGCAACCCGACCTGCGCCGGCACCGTCACGCCCTACGCGACGTACGACGGTGTCGGCTACGCCTACTCGGCCACGGCGCTGGCCGCGGCAGGGCTGACGCCCGGCACGGCTGTCACAGCCGACGGGCTGACCTTCACCTGGCCCGCCGCGGCACCCTGCAGCAGCGACAACATGCTGGCGATGGGTCAGACCATCCTGCTGAGCGGCTCGGGCAACACCCTGGGCTTCCTCGGCTCGTCCAGCAACGGGGCCTCGCAGGGAACTGTGATCGTCCACTACACGGACGGGAGCTCCTCGACCGCCACGCTCTCGTTCAACGACTGGGCCAAGGGCCCGGGAGGGCAGGACGTCGCCGTTGCCGGAACCTCGTACCGCAACAGCTACGCCGGAAGCCAATCCGTCCACGCCTGGGTGTACGCGGCCACGGTGCCGGTGAATCCCGACAAGACGGTGGCCTCGATCACCCTCCCCGACGTGGGCGGCAGCGTAGGCACCCGCATCACGGCAATGCACATCTTCGCCATCAGCCTGGGCACGGTCTGATGGAGGCACGTCAGCGCTGAGCCGAACGACTCAGGAGCCACACCAACCGACGGTGTTGGGAGATCCGGCGATGGGCATGGACCGAGAGACGCCAAACCCGGAGACACCAAGGAGACGGAACCGCATATGGCTGCCCGGGGCGCTCCTTGCGCTGGCCGCGGTCGTGCTCGCGAGCGCGCCGGTCAGCGCCGGCAGCGCATCGCCCGGAAGCGCCCCCCCGCCGGGCCAGGGCTACGGGCCGTCGACGGGTCTGCACGTGCAGGTGGAGGGGGCGGCGCCGTCCGGGTACCGAGCGGTCATCTACGACGGCCGGACCTTCGTCACCGGCCGCGGGATGGTGGGGCCGTACGACCTGACCGTCACCCCCACCGTGCAGGGGACCGAGACCGTGTCCTGCACCTTGGGCAGCACCAACGACTGCACCGGCCTGGTACAGAACGACGTCGCCGGTGACGGCGTGACCCAGCCGGTGACCGTCGCTGGCCTGAGCGCCCGGGAGACCGTGACGGTCGTTCCCGGCGACGTGAACATGTACTTCAACGTCCCCGGGGTCTTCAACGTCGACGACTCGGCGACCTTCACAGTCCAGTATTACGACACCGGAACCAACGGCTGGTTCCTCGAGTACGACTCCGCCAACAGCAGCTGCGGCCCGGTCGCCGGCGCGTACTGCGCCGCCGGCGGCATCACCAACACCAACTCCGGCACCTGGAAGACGGCGACCTTCACGGCGAACGATGTCCGCTTCGCCGGTCGTGAGAACGGGGGCAACGACTTCCGGATCGCCTCGAGCGCGCCGGTGATCATCCACAGCGTCGCGGTCACGATCACTGGCCAGTTCAACGGCGCGCCCGTCCACCTGCAGAACCACTACACCAAGGTCGCCTACTCGCCCTCCACCCAGACGCTCACCCTCTCCGGCGCCGTCGACACGGTGGAGGGGACCACGGTCAGCCGCTTCGAGACCTATCGCTTCGTCAACTCCCAGACCGTGGCCTCCACGGTCGGCATCACGGCGAGCGCCTCCACCACCGCCTACTACACTCCGTACACCGACTTCCCGGCCTCCTGGCAGCCGATGTGGGCGGGAGGGGACGTCCGCTCCCTCTCCACCCCGACGGGCAACGACACGGCCCAGGACTCGCCCATCCCGGTCCTGGGGGTCACCGACGGCCGCCATGTCTATGGCGTGGCGAGCGGCGCCACCTGGGACTACCCGGTCCCGGGCTACAACACGCCGCACCTGGTCGTGAGTGGCAACCGGCTCGCGGCTCCGCAGATGGGCTCCGCCTCGCACCCGATCGTGCTCAGCCCGGGGGCCACGCAGCAGTGGGAGACCGTCTTCTTCCGCACCCCAGGCTCCACCCCCTACGCCATGGAGCTGGGTGGGGAGGCGGCCATGGCTGAGGCGCTCGGCTTCACCCCGCAGAACTCTCCCGGGTTGACCGTACCGGCGGCGGCCGGACCCTCCGGGTCTCTCGCCGCCGAGCGGCGGCAGGCGGCCGCCGACTTCGGCCTGCTCATGCGCGCCACAGCGTACTGGCTGCGTGAATCCCCCGGCGGGTCGGGTCAGGCCCTCCCGCCAAGCCCTCACTACTCGCCGGGGACCTACATGCGGGACTCGTTCTGGACCGCCCTGGGCCTCACGGGCAGCCCTCTTTTCGCGAGCACCGAGACGGCGATCTTCAACGACTTCACCGCTCAGATCCCCACCAGCGGTCCCAACGCGGGCGGCGTCCCCGTGGCCCTCGGCGGACCCATCTATCCCGATGAGGGCAGCATGCTCTACCTGATCCGGATGTTCGACGACGCGGTGGTGCACCACCTGCCGGTCAAGAACCTGAGCGTGGCTCAACTGGTCCTCGACCACATTCAGACCACTCAGGTGAAGAACGGTGCCTGGCTCACCGTGGCGCCACAGGCGTACAGTCAGTTCACCTACAGCCCCGACACCTGGCTGGACGGCTACCTCTACCCCCAGGGGGCGGAGAGCGGCTATGCCCAGGGGCTGTACGTCACCGCCCTCATGGCGGCGCAGAAGCTCGGCCTCGGCGTCACCAACGCGCAGATCCAGCAGGCGGACCAGGTGTACCGGTCGCTCTACGACCCGCAGCTCGGGTACATCCGCTGGCTCTCGACCACGACCTACAAGGGACCGGACGTCCTCACGGGCGACGCTCTCTCCCTCCTCCTGTTCAACACCCCTCTCCTGCCGGAGGCCATGGTCTCCAGCACGCTGGCTCACCAGGATTTCACCCCGTACGGGATGGCCGCGCTCGCGACCCAGAGCAACGGGTACGTACCCGCCACGGACTTCGAGACCCTGGAGCTCAGCGACAGCTACCAGGTGGTGGGGGTCGGAGAGCCCGGCGGCTGGTACCAGAACGGCGGGTTCTGGTTCCTCTACACGTACCTCGCGGAATGGGCCGCCGCCAGGCAGGGAGACCCCCAGGCCCAGGCCCTGATGGGACGCTCCATCGAGAATCAGGTGGCGGTGACCCCGATGTCCAAGGAGTTCGCCCTCACCAGCACCGCTCCCACCTATCCCTACCCGGCGGGGTCGAGCAGCTTCCAGCGCCAGGGCTACGGGTGGAACGCCGCCTACATCGCCTTCGCGCGGGCCCTGCCCCCGAGCGGGGCGGCTGCGCCTCCCGTCAGCGCGCCCGCGCCGGCGCAGCTCCCCGCTTCCCCGGCGCCCGCCGGCCAATCGTTCGGCCCCCGGGGCGGCATGCACGTCGTGGTGACCGGGACCGCAGCGACCGGCCTCGCCGCCGACATCGTCGACGGCAACACCCTGGTCAGCAAGCGAGGCATGGACGGGGCCGACCTCACGGTGCTGAGCTCGAGCGGACCGATTCAGCTCCAGAACCGCTACACCACGGCCAGCTATGATCCCCAGACCTCGACCCTCACCCTCTCTGGTGCGGTGAACAGCGTGGATGGGACGACCCTCACCCGCTACGAGAGCTACCGGTTCATGGGCTCGGAGACGATCCAGGCTTTCCTCGGCATCTCCGCGTCGGGAGGCGGCTCGACGACGCGCCTCTACTACTCGCCCTACACCGACTTCCCCGCGAGCTGGATGCCGCTCCGGCCCATCGCCAACAACTACTCGCCCCACTACTGGTTCACGACGTCGTACTCCAGCCCGGTGGCCGGCGGCAGCGGCAGCGGCGTCTATGGAGTGCCGCTGCTCGGCGTCTATTCCGGGAGGTACATCTACGGGATCGCGTCGGGCGACACCTGGCAGTACCCGATCGACGGCTACAGCAACCCGCACCTCACCATCCAGGGGACACGTCTCGGCGCGCCGCAGATCGGCGATGCCAGCAATCCCATCTCCCTGGCACCGGGCTCCTCCCGGAAGTGGATGCAGGTCTTCTATCGGAGCCAGCCCTCGGCCTACCGCTTCGTCCTCGACGGTGAGGTCGACATGGCGGAGGCCCTCGGCTTCTCGGCGCAGTCGTCACCGGGGGTGACGGGCCCGCTCAGCGCCCCCGGCCTTCCCGCGGCGCCCGTCAGCGACCCCGCGGCGGTGCAGGAGGCCATGCGGGACTGGGGCCTGATCCTCGACGCCACCGCCTACTGGGAGCTGCAGACGACGCCGAGCGGGGCACGGACGGTGGTGCCGTCCAACGCCTACACCCCGCGGTCATTCATGCGCGACAGCTTCTGGACGCTGCTGGGACTGCCCGGGCCACTCGGCGACCAGGCGGAAGCCTACGTCATGCAGCTCTTCAACGCCAACGTCATCCAATCCGGTCCGTCCGCAGGGGTCGTCCCGACCGACATCCTCCCCCCCAACCAGCCGGGCTACGGGATCATCGGGAGCGGCCAGCCCCCCGCGGGAGTCGACGAGAGCAACCTGCTCTACATCATCCGCATGTACTACGACGCCGAGGTGCGCCACCTCTCCGGCGTCCTCAACCTGCATGACGCACAGCTCGCCCTCCAGTGGGTCGAGAACAACCGGGTCAAGGACAACCAGGTCATCCAGGATGTCACCACCGGCGGGGACTGGATGGACACCATCGTCACCCCGATCGGCTCGGTCAACACGTACACGCAGGGTCTCTACGCTGTCGCTCTGATGGCAGCCCAGAAGATGGGGCTGAGCGTCCCCGACGGCCAGATCCAGGGGGCGCAGGCCGCCTACGACGCGCTCTACAACCCCACGCTCGGTTATCTCCCCTGGAACAGCGACCCCAGCTACGCCTACCGCTCTCCCGACGTCCTGGCCGGCGAGGCGTGGTCGCTCTTCCTCTTCAACCGCAGCATCCTGCCGACCGGCGACGTCGCCAGCACCCTGAGGGCACTGGTCGCCACCCCCTACGGGATGGCGGACGTGGCCGCCGCCGACGGCGGCTACCTCGACAGCACCAACTCCCAGGTGGCGCTGCAGGGAATCAGCTACCTGGATGCTCCCGGGCATTACCAGAACGGCGGCGACTGGTTCCTCTTCAATTACTGGGCGGCCTACGCGGGAGCGCGGCTCGGCATCGCCGGCGCACGGTCGCTGGTTGCCTGGGATGCCGGCCGGGAGCTCGCCGTCCTGCCGACCTCCGACGAGTACGGGCTCACCAACGCCTTCATGCCCTTCCCGGCTCCGGTGACCGACGAGACGCCGGCGTCCCCGCCGAGCTACCGCCAGGGCTACGGGTGGAACGCCGCCTTCAACGCGTTCACGGCGAGCCTCGGCCGCCCGGTGAGCGGGGGTGGCGCATGAGAGCGCCCAGCCTGGCTGCCGCCGCAGCACTCCTCTCCGCGGCTGTCGGGACGGCAGCCCTCGCCGCGGGGCCCGCCGACGCGGCGACGCCGCAGGCCTCCCGGAGCCCGACGGTCATCGCCGTCGACGCCACCCGCACTCTCGGCAGCGTCAGCCCCGGAGTCCTGGGTCAGGTCTACTCCTGGCAGTTCGGAGGCATGGAGAGCTTCAACCCCGCGACGGACCAGTTCTACCCCCAGTTCATCCGTGATGTCCAGCTGATGCATCCGGGGTCGATCCGCTTTCCGGGCGGCATCGCCTCCGAGACCTTCCAGTGGGAGCGCGCCATCGGTCCGGAGTCGCAGCGGACGGACAACGCCTACGGCCCGGGCCTCGGACCCAGCCCGTCCACCGTGGGGCCCGACGAGTTCGGCCAGCTCCTCGACCTGACCGGAGCGGAGGGCGTGTACACGGTCAGCTTTGGGTTCGGCACGGCTCAGCAGGCCGCCGATCTCGTCGAGTACATGACCGGCAAGGTCGGGACCAGCCGGTGGGCCGACCTCCGAGCCGAGAACGGCCATCCACAGCCGTACAACGTCCCGTACTGGGAGGTGGGCAACGAGGAGTACGCCGCGCTCTACTGGCGCTCGGGGACGCCGGTCTCGGTCGGCGGCCCTCCCGGGGCCTGCCACGCGGTCACCACGTGCCTCTACATCTACGGAGGGTCCACCCGCTTCACCAACCAGCCCGTGGTCGGGTACGCCAACCAGACCCCGCAGGCCGCCTACTCCACGGGCGCACCGGCCCAGGTCTTCTACGCGACCTACGCGCCGGTGATGCCCGGATCGCAGACCGTCTACGTCAGCGGCAAGCCGTGGACGGAGGTCGCGACCCTCGCCACCGCGGGACCGACCGGCGACGTCTACACCCTGGATCCCACGACGGGTGCGATCACCTTCGGCAACGGTGTCCACGGTGCGATCCCGCCCAAGGGCGACCTGGTGACGCTCACCTACGTCTCGGGGCCGCACGGCGGCTTCGTGCAGTTCTACCAGGCCATGAAGGCGGCGAACCCGAGCATCGCGGTCTGCTCCAGCGACACCAACCTCGACTTCATCGAGTCCATGGGGTCGACGCTCCCGTACGACTGCCTGCAGCAGCACCAGTACGCGTACTCGGGGACGGTCGCCAACGACGTCCCGATCACCCAGTACCAGGAGCAGCTGATGGCAGCGTCCCAGCAGCAGTACGCGGCGGACCTGCAGCTGGAAGCCAGCATCGAGGAGTACGCCAAGCGGTACGTCCCACTGGATGAGACGGAGTACGGACAGTTTCTGAGCTCCAACCCCAATGGCCAGCCGTACTTCCACTACTCGCTCGACGAGGCGCTGCTCCTCTCCAGCCAGCTCGCCGAGTGGATCCGGCTGGGGCTTCCCGTCGCCGACCACCAGCTCCTCAGCGGAGCGATCCCGCCCCCCTCGCTCTGCTGCGTGGGGCTCCCCCAGAACTCTCCGTACGCGACCACAGCGTCGATCGGCACGCCAGGACCCAACACCGTCCTCGAGGCGACGGGGGAGCTGTACCAGCTCTTCGCCCCCCTCGCGGGGGGGGAGCTGCTCTCCTCCCAGACCCTCGAGAACCCCGTGCTCAGCCCCACCACAGGCACCTCCGACCTCAGCGTCGTGGCGGTGCGCAAGGGGAATGAGCTCTACCTGGTGGCCATCAACCGCAGCCCCACGAGCGCGGTGGCGAGCCGGGTCCTCCTCCAAGGGGTCAGGGATACGGGCCCCACCACCACCCTGCTCCGCCTCGACGGCCCCTCGTCGCTCAGCTACAACACCGGCGCAGACCCGAGCACCGTCACGGTCACCCGCGAGGCCGTTCACGCCAGCGGCAGCGAGCTGCCCCTCACCCTCCCCGCGCACTCGATCACCACCGTCGAGATGCCGGTGGCGCCCACGCCCACGTTCCCACTCAGCGAACATGTCACGGCCCTCCCCGGGGTCGGCGTACCGGGCGGGCACGTGACACTCCGGACGACGGTGATCAACAGCGGTTCGCACACGCTGCGCGGGACGGTGCAGGCGATCCTCCCCCAGGGCTGGAGCGCACGGCCACTGCCCCCGACGCCCGCCCGTCCCTCGATGCCGCCGAACCCCTCGGCGTCTCCCGGCGACCCCGGATCGCCGGACGCAGCACCCCCCTCCCCGGTCTCAGAGCCGCCCCCAGAGCCCCTCCTGCCCTCCCAGCCCTACACGGTGGCGGCGCACTCCCAGACCACCGTCGACCTCTCGGTCACCCTGCCCGCCGAGCCGACCCAGGTCACCAGCACCCTCGGCAGCGTCCTCCTCGCACCGGACGGATCGGTGCTCGAGGTGGGTACCACCACGGTCTCCATGCCGGTCACCGCGTCCTGCGTCCTGGGCAGCTCCAACACGTGCACGGGCATGACCCAGATCGCTGACTCCGCTGACGGCGTGACCACGCCTCTCACCGTGGATGGCCTATCCGCGCGCGAGACCGTTCAGGTGCATCCGAACGACTTCAACATCTACTTCGCGATCAACCCGTCCGTCGCCCAGAACGGGGATTACGCTGCGACCTTCACCTTCCGCTACTTCGACGGCCAATCCGGAACCCTGCTTCTGGAGTACGACTCCACCTGCGCCGCCTGCGGCACAGTGAACGGCGCCTACACGGCCACCGGCGCCGTCTTCGAGTACGGAAGCGGCACGTGGGAAGCAGCCAGCTTCAGCGTGAACAATGCACGCTTCGCCGGTCGCGAGAACAACTCGAGCGACTTCCGCGTCGCCAGCAGCGAGCCCATCATCCTGCACAGCATCACCGTGACGGTGGGCCCAGCGGTGCCCAGCGCATGAGCTGTCGCGGCCGGACGACCACGCCGCGCAGAAACAAGGGAGAAACCGATGAGAAGCGACGGACGTGACGGCGACGATATCGGACCGACGCAGGTGGGGTCGATGACGGCCCCGCCGCCGCTCAGCCGTCGGTCCTTCCTCGCCCGCGGGCTGTCCACCGGGGCCGTCACCCTCGCCACCCTGGCGATCGCCCGCTCGGCATCCGACCCGCTGGCCCTCCTGGGGGCGCGTCAGGCATCGGCGACGGTCGCCGATCCCGGCACCGCGCCGGTCTACAACGTGCGCGACTACGGAGCGGTGGGCAACGGCGTGACGGACGACACCGCCGCCATCCAGGCCGCCATCCAGGCCGCCACCAAGGCCGGCGGAGGCATCGCCTACCTCCCCACCGGCATCTACGCCGTGACCGGAATCAGCCTCGCCCCCAGCGTCGACCTGATCGGCGCCAGCCGCAACAGCGCGGTGCTGCTGTTCACCCCCACCTCAGGCGATGCCATCACCGTCACCCAGCTCGGCATGAACCGGGTGTGGTCGCTTCAGGTGCGCTTTGCGCACCCGGTCAGCTCCGGCGCCGCGATCCACCTCATCAAGGCCTTCGCCATCGATGTCTCCGAGATCTACGTGAACGGCCTTGGAGAGAAGGGTTACGATGGAATCTTCATCGACCAGTCCACGGCAACCTTTGTACGCAACTTCAACCTCTACGGTCTCACCAATGCCGCGGTGCACATCGCAGGCCCTTTTGGCAATGACGCCTATCTCTCATCGGGTATCATCAATCTCTTCCAGACTGACAGCGGCGCCAGCCTGCTGGTTGAGAATTTCGTCAATGGCGCCGTCAATGTGACAGATGCTGATCTCCTTCTCGGTCGCTACGCGCTGCTCGTGCGCAACTCCAACTACATGCGGTTCGAGAACGCCTATTTCGACTCGTCCGCGGAGGGAGCCGTCCTGGAGAGTGGCAACCTCCACACCTTCAGCAACTGCTGGTTCTCCAACCGTCCGGGGTCGGGGCTCACCATCGGGGCCGTCCGGGGTGTCACCGTCCTCGGCGGGCAGGCGGTCAACTGCGGAGCCAACGGGATCCTGGTGACGAATGGAGCCCACGAGGTGTCGATCTCCGGTGTCCAGGTCATCGGCAACAATGTCGGCTCGGTGGGCGCCGACGGCATCCGGGTGGACGGCTCGGGGATCGACAACTTCGCGATCACCCACTGCCTGGTTGGGAACGACGCCACGGCAGCCATATTGCAGACCACCGGGCAGGAGGTGGGCATTCACGTGAGCTCCGCCGTCCGGGACTCGCACTACGTCATCACCGGCAACCTGCTCTTCGACAACCGGGTGATGGGGCTCGTCGACCGGGGCGGCGGAGAGAAGTACGTGGTCGGGAACATCAGCCCCGGCCCCCCGCGTTCATCCCAGCCATCGCCGGCGCCAGCCCGCTCCCAGGCCGCTCCGGCCGCCGCACCACCAGGCATCGCGGGGCCGTACAGCCCGGTGGTTCCCTGGCCCGCGGCCGGCATCAGGATGTGACAGCTCCCGAGACCCCCCCGGCGGGCGCTGCGCACCGCGTGGACCGTGATCATCCGATCGGGGCACCCCGACCGGTCGCTCTGCCATCGGGGCGGGCGGCATGAGGGGCGGTTCGGGCCACCGGGCCGCCGGCACCGGCAGCGTGCTCAGCGCGCTGGTGGCCGGCCACATCTGCGTGGACCTCATCCCCGAGTTGCGCGCCCCCCCCGACCTCAGCCCGGGAACGCTGGTCGACGTGGGGCCGCTGCAGTTCCGGCCGGGTGGATGCGTCGCGAACACGGGGAGCGCCCTCTTGGCCCTCGGGGCCCCCGCCCGCCTGCTGGCGGACACGGGGGCGGATGAGCTCGGCCGCATCCTCCGGCACCTCCTCGCGGCCCAGGGCGTGGAGACGGCCGGCCTGCGCGCCGCTCCGGAGGACAGCACCGCCTATTCGGTCGTCATCGAAGCACCGGGCCGCGATCGCGTCTTCTGGCACCACACCGGAGCCAACGCGCACTTCGACGGCCGGGACCTCGACCTCTCCCGCGGCGACCTCCTCCACCTGGGCTATCCGTCCATCCTCCCCGCCCTCACCGCGAACGGGGCGGCGCAGCTGCACGTCCTTCTGGTTCGCGCCCGCGCGGCGGGGCTGACCACATCGCTCGACCTGGCCGTCGTGGATCCCGAGGGTGACGCCGGCCACCTCGACTGGACGGCCATCCTGGACACGGCGCTGCCGCTCACGGACGTCTTCACGCCCAGCATCGCCGACCTCGCCTCGGCGCTCGGTCGACGCTATGGCACCGACCCCGACGCGCTGAGCGGGGAGGCGGAGCGGTTCGTCGGTCTCGGAGCCGGCGTGGTGATGCTCACCGCCGGACCCGACGGGCTGGTCCTGCGCTCCGCCCCGGCCGAACGGCTGCAGCGTGGCGGCCGGGCGCTCGCCGCCCTGCCCCCGGGCTGGGGGGACCGGGAGCTGTGGATCCCACCCCTTCCGGCCCCGACGACCAGCACGACCGGGGCGGGGGACGCGGCCACGGCCGGCCTCCTCTACGGGTTGCTGGCCGGTCTGAGCCCGGAGGATGCGCTCATGACGGCGGCCGGCGCGGCGGCGCTCACCCTCGCGGGGCGCAGGCCCCTCCCCCCCTACGCGAGCGGGGAGATCGCCACCCTGCGCGTCCATGCACCGGACCGGCCCGGATGGCGCCGGGGTCAGCGGGGGGTCTTCAGCGGCCCCTCCGACCATTCAGTGCCCGGCTGACCAGGGGGTGGCGCGTCCGCGGCGGACGCGAGCGCCGCCTCCAGCGCCACCACCTCGGAGCGTGCCTGCGAGCGCAGCGCCGCGGTGAAGAGGATGTGGCTCCGGCGCGCCTCCTCGGGCGTTGCGCAGCGGAACGGCTGCCGCATCCGGTCCCTGTTCACCACCTCGTCGCAGAAGGCGGCGAACATCTGGAGGATGGCGTCGGAGAAGCCGAACTCGAAGATGGCGCCGCTCACGGTCGGATAGGCGCTGCGGTACGGGGCATCCACGGCGGCCCAGGCCTGATCGCCGCCCGGGGTGTAGTCGAGGGTGAGCAGGCGCTTCGGGCTTCGGGTGCTGAACTGCGCGGAAAACCGGCTTCCGA
This sequence comes from Acidimicrobiaceae bacterium, assembly GCA_027306755.1. Taxonomy (GTDB): domain Bacteria; phylum Actinomycetota; class Acidimicrobiia; order Acidimicrobiales; family RAAP-2; genus JAJYVT01. The sequence continues at coordinate 13,020 of DAHUZE010000014.1, forward strand.
TGACGCGGATGTACCAGGTGTTGGCATGCCCAGGGGCGATGCGCTTGGTGGAGAGCAGCATCGGGAACCGCTGCTCCCCGGCCGCGACGTCACACGCCAGGATGGCGTTGTCCCAGGTGTCGCACGGGACCATCCTCCCCTCGGCGCCCGGCCGCTCGGTGACGATGTCGGAGAGCAGCGCCCGCACGGTCCGGGGGAACCATCCGAAGCGGAACGGCAGGTGCACGACGTGCATGCCCAGATCGCCCATGCAGCCATACTCTCCATTGGTCGCGGCCCGGCGCTTCCAGTTGATGGGCTTGCGGGGATCGAGGTCACTGCTGTGCCACATCCCCGCCTCGACCTCGAGGATGCGTCCGAACCGTCCCTCCTCCACCCAGCCCGCGATCCGGTACGCCCCGGGGAAGAAGGGGATCTCGGAGCTGCAGCGGACCACCAGATCGGGGTGACGCCGGACCGCGTCGAGGATCGCGCCATTGGCTGCGAGATCGATCCCAAAGGGCTTCTCTCCGAGAAGATGCTTGCCCGCCTCCAGGACGTCGGTGAAGACCGACGCGTGGAGGTTGTGAGGGACGGCGCAGTAGACGGCGTCGACGTCGGCTCGGGCGAGCAGCTCGCGGTGATCGGTGGTGGTGTGCAGCGGCGCCGGCAGGCTGGTGCGATACCAGTCGAGGACGGCCGGGTCCGTGTCGCAGACGGCGACGATGCGGGGAAGGGCGGGGTGGTCGATCAGGTGCAGCCAGCGTGCGACGGCGCTCGCGAACTCGCGTCCCATCAGACCACCACCGATGAGGCCGAAGTGGACTGCCTCAGGCATGAGCGGGCTCCCCCCCCAGGGTCCGCAGCGCCTGCGCCGCCCCGGCGCCCTCGTGGATGACGGCCATGAGCGCATGGACCATGGCCGCCGGGCGCTCGTGCTGCACGATGTTGCGTCCGTACACGGCCCCGCGCGCCCCCATCTCCAGGAGCGCCTCGGTGCGCTTCAGGATCTCCGCGTCCGGGACCCTGCCGCCACCGCGGGGCAGCACCGGGCAGCCTCCCGCCGCCTCCACCACCCGCGCGTAGTCGGCCGGATCGTCGGTGGGATCGGCCTTGATGATGTCGGCGCCCAGCTCCACCGCCTGGCGCACGAGCTGGACGATCCTGTCGGCGTTGCCGTCAACGCCGTACGGCCCGCCACCCTCGCGGCTGCGCATCACCAGGGGCTCCACCATGAGGGGCATCCCCCATCGCTCGCAGAGGGGCTTGAGCACACAGATGTTGGCGACGCAGTCGCGGAGCAGCTCGGGCTGGTCGGGGAGGGCCAGCAGGTTGACGACGACGCAGGCGGCATCGAGCGCGACCGCCTGCTCCACGGCGTCGCCCACCAGGCGGGAGAAGAGCGTGCGCGGGATCACCTCCCCGTACACGTTGGCGATGTCGGTGCGCAGCACCAGCGCTGGCCTGTCCTTGCCCGGCAACCCCTGGAGCAGCATCGCCTGACCCGGGCTCAGCTGGATGGCGTCGGGCCCGGCATCGGCGACCGTGCGCACCGCGCCGGGCAGGTCCTCCAGCCCGCGCCAGACGGACAGCTCGCCGAAGAACCCGTGGTCCATGGCGACGTCGAGGCAGCGCCCATCCGGGGCGAAGAGTCGGTTCCATCGAGCTGTGATCGCCATCAGAGCCTCCTGAGCACGGGACGCGGTGGCCGGGCACGGGTCGCCGACCCATGCCCGGTCGGAGCAGAGTGCGATAACGTTGTCAAACCCCTGTGGAGCCCGCTACAGTCCACCCCGGCATGACCCCACCGCGACCCACGATGAACGACGTCGCCCGAGAGGCGGGGGTGAGCCTCAAGACCGTCTCCCGCGTCGTGAACGGTGAGGCGGGGGTCCGCGAGGAGACGGTTGAGAGGGTCTCCACGGCGATCCGGCGCCTGCGCTATCGCCGTGACGACATCGCCTCCACGCTGCGACGCCGCACGACATCCGCCTCGATAGGGCTCGTCATCGAGGACCTGGCCAACCCCTTCTACTCGCTGGTGGCCCGCGCCGTCGAGGATGCCGCCTCGGTGCGGCAGAGCGTGCTGATCACCGGCAGCTCGGAGGGGTCCGCGGACCTGGAGCGCCAGCTCATCGACACCCTGCTGGGCCGGCGCGTCGACGGGCTCATCGTGGTCCCGGAACCGGTCGACCACGCTTTCCTGACCCGGGACCGGGACGCCGGGACACCGGTGGTCTTCCTCGACCGCCCCCCGGTGGGACTGGATGCCGACTCCGTGCTGCTCGACAACCGGGGCGGTGCTCGAGCCGCCGTCAGCCACCTGGTGGCTCAGGGTCACCGCCGCATCGGCCTGGTGGGCGACCCAGCCTCCCTGTGGACGGCGGCCGAGCGCCTCTGCGGCTACCGCGAGGCCCTCGCCGAGGCGGGGATCGCGGAGGACCCCGAGCTGGTCCGCCTGGGATCGCGAGCGGTGGGCGACGCGGAGAGAAGCACCGAGGAGCTCATGGCGCTCGCCCTCCCCCCCACCGCCATCTTCGCGGCCAACAACCGCAACTGCGTGGGTGTGCTGAGGGCGCTCGATGCACGGCGCGCGTCCGTCGCGCTGGTGGGCTTCGACGACTTCGAGCTGGCGGAGGTGCTCGGCGTGAGCGTCGTGAGCTACGACCCCGCCGCCCTCGGCACCCTGGCGGC
>DAHUZE010000017.1 GCA_027306755.1 Acidimicrobiaceae bacterium
ACTACCTGGTGGCCAGTGACGGGGGCATCTTCACCTTCGGCAACGCCGGGTTCTCGGGCTCCGAGGGCACACACCACCTCAACCAGCCCATCGTGGGGATGGCGGCGTAACCGCGGGTTGAGACCGGGGACGCGCGACGTGCCTCGGATCCCGGCCACGTAGGCCCGGTCTCGGTTCCACTGCCGGGCAGCTCGGGCCCTCTGTGCAGCGGACCGAGTGCCACGGTGTCCTTGCCAGCAGGAACCGGACGTGGCGGCCCACCGGGGCCGTGGCACTGGAATGCACCGAGGGGACCCGGTGGGTTCAAGGCCGGAGGGTCCATCGCAGCGCGCCGAGCACAGACCGCGCGAAAGGGGCCACCACAAGGCTGTCGACCAGCGGCGGGGCGGGGATGCGCAGCTCGGCCCGGGCCCAGCGGGGCAGCACCGTCAGCGCCGCGGCGAGGATGACCGAGTACACGGCCCGGTCGTTGGGCCTCCTGGCCACGCCCCGCATGAGGAAATCACGGGCGTCGAGCGCCTGCGTGCCGGCGTAGAGGTCGGGGCGGACTCGACGGAAGTAGTCCTCTACCTCGCCGGTCGACCCGGGGACCCAGCGTGCGCCGAGTGAGCGGGCCACCACCGCGGTCTCGGCGAAGTAGCGGCTGCAGTCCGCAGGCGTGAGCCGCAGGGGGCCGAACCGTTGGTATGCGGCGAGGAAGCTGTGCATCTCGGCCACGTGGACCCACGTCAGGAGCTCGGGGTCGTTGGCCGAGTAGCGCCGCCCGTCGGGCGCCCGGCCGTGGACACGCCGGTGCACGTGGCGAACTTGCTCGATGGCGCGCTCCGCCTGTTCGACCGTGCCGAAGCTGGTCGCGCCGACGAACGCGGCCGTTCGCCGCAGGCGCCCGATGGGATCCTCACGGTAGTTGGAGTGATCGGCGACGCCTGCCATGGCAAGCGGGTGAAGCGTCTGGAGCAGGAGCGCAGCCAGGCCGCCGACCACCATGGCCGGCAGGTCCCCGTGGACACGCCTGGCCACACCTCCGGGGGGAAGGTACGCCTCACCCGGGTGCTCGGCCCGGGGGGGCGGATCGCCGGGAACGCCCAGCGACCGGCGTACTGCGCGGCGCACATCGGCCCGGATGGGGGCCGTGAGCTGCCGGCCCATCGCCAGCGGCAGCCGGATCGGAGCCGACGCCAGGTTGCGGACGCTGCGAGCCGCCTCCGGGGCCATCGCGCCAGCATCGCATCTCCACGGTCCCGGGGTGGACGGCAGCCGGGCACTAACCTCCATACGAAGTGGCAGGTCTCGGCTCCGCGGCAGGGTTCCGGCCGGCATGAAGTTTGACGTCGAACCGTCGCAATGCGCGACGATTGCCCTGTGAACGTGTCCGGCAGCCGGGCCAATGGGGCCAGAGACGCCGCGATATCGGTTGCGGCTGGGAACGTCGCCGGTCCCGCCGGCTGCGACGTACCGGCTACCACGCTGGTGCTGCCTCCCGAAGCGTCGGCCCCCCGGGACGCACGGTCGTGGGTCGTCGGGGTGCTCGCCGGCTGGCCGGGGGACAGCGTGGATCGCGCCCGACTGTTGGTGTCCGAGCTGGTGACGAACGCCGTGCTCCACGCTCGCACCGAGCTCACTGTCAAGGTCCGCCCCGATGGGAACGGCGTGCGCTTCGAGGTCCGGGACGGTGATCGGGGCGGCCCGATGCCCAAGCGCTACGTGACCGACTCGCCCACCGGACGGGGCATGCGCCTCGTGGCCGGCCTTGCCCGGGCATGGGGTGTGGACCGGGGGGCGCAGGGCAAGGCCATCTGGTTCACCCTCACCCCGGACATGGGCGCCCCTCCGTCCGGAGGACTCCCGATGGACCTGGTGGACCTGACCGAGCTGGATGCCTCCCCGGGCGAGCCGGCGGCGGACCCAGGGTCGTTCGCATCCGGCTCCGGCCGTTCCCATGCGTGTGGTGGGCTTCCCACGCTGCGGGTGCAGATCCTCCAACTTCCGCTGGGGATCTACCTGGAGGCCGAGCAGCACAACGACGCCGTGCTCCGAGAGCTGGACCTGATCGAGCGATCGCCCGAGCGGGGCCCGCAGGTGCCGCCTCGGCTCCTGGAGCTCGCCGCTGGAGTCCGGGCGTTGTTCGCCTCTGCCACCACCAGCAGCCGGACCCAGGTGGAGGAGGCGATCCGGACGCACAAGGAAGTTGTCGACCTGCAGTTCGACGTCCCCGTCACCGGTTGGGAGGCCCTGGTCGAGCTGGCCGACCAGCTGGACGAGCTGGACCGGTACTGCGAGGAGGGGGCATTGCTGACCCTGGCCGCCACGCCGGATCAGCGCCGGTTCCGCCGGTGGTACGCCCGGCAGTTGGCCGACCAGGCGCAGGGGCGCCCGCCGACCCCGTGGCCGGGAAAGGGCGGCTGAACCAGGGTGGCGCCGGTCGTGCCCGGGCCTGTCACCGGGAGACTGCCGGGCCGTCAGGCCAGGCGGCTGACCGCGACGCCGGCGGCCAAGAGGACCACGGCCCACGTGAGCGCGGCCAGCGCCCGCTCCAGGGGGAGCAGGAGCCGCTGACGGTCCAGGGGGATCTGCTCCCCGTTGCGCGCCGTGACCTGGCCGTGGATCTCGGCCACCTCACGCCGGAGGTGGCGGGCTGGCGTGCTGAGCGCACGTTGCGCCATGGACAGAGCCGTCGCCCCGCCGGCGGCCAGCACGGCTCCAAGCGAGCAGGACGCAGCCTGCGCGACGTACGCCGTGAGCAGTGGAAACGCGCCCCAGCACAGGGCGAACCCGAGATCGGTGTGGACGGCGCCGCCAAAGAGCTCGGCGTTGTAGGCCACGACGAGCGCGGGCCCGATGATCACGAAGGGCAGCAGCACCAGCCCGACCTCCAGCACGCCCACCACCCCCAGGGCCACCGCGCCGGCCAGCCCCGCCGCACAGGCGGCGATCAGGGCCCACCGGGGGATCGCCGTCCGCAGGGGACGCCCGGCCAGCTCGTCGTAGGCGTGGGCGGCCACACCGACAGCCAGGAAGAACCCGAGCAGGGTGGCAAGCAGCCGGCTCACCCAGACCGTGGGGGCCAAACAGGCGCCCAGCACCACGTAGGACAGGTGCCACGCGGTGTACGGCGGATGCAGGAGCGTCCACCAATCGAGCCAGCGACCGGGCCGGGCGGCGTAGAAGGCAGGCCGGGGCTCTTCGTCGATCACCTCCGGCGGCCCCACATGACGAGCCCGCCACCGAGGCTCATCCTTCGCACGTGGACGTCGCCGATCCCGGCGGCTTCCCACGCGGCAACCGTCCAGGCAACCGGGTACCGCCGGTAGTGGACGCTGATGCTCGGGCCGAGGAAGCGCCCCACCCGGAACCAGGGCTGGCCGCCGGTCAAGGCCCCGGCCACCGGGAGCACGGCGCGCGTGTACAGCCACCACAGCCCGCGCCAGGCGGGGTGGGAAGGGACCAGGAACTCGAGGCTCGCCACCACCCCTCCCGGGCGGACCACCCGGGCCAGCTCGGCAAGCGCCGCCGCCGGGTCGTCCACATAGCGCAGCAGGTAGCAGAAGCTCACAGCGTCCACGCTGCCGCCGGCCAGCGGGAGCTGCTCCCCCCTCGCCAGTGCGATGGCGACGCCGCCCCCGTGACTGGCCACGTTGGCAAGACCTTGGGCCGCCATGCCGGCGTCCAGGTCCACGCCGATGACCCGGGCACCCGTCCGGTCCCGGAGGGCGAGCGCGACGCCGGCCGTCCCGGTCGCCACGTCCAGGATGCGCTCGGGGGCGCCCGCGGCTACGGCATCCACCAGCGCTGCGCGCCACCGGCCGTTCTGTCCGAACGAGAGCCATTCGGCCAGCCGGTCGTAGCGGTGGGGAAGCCCGGCGAACACCCGCCGCGCCGTCGGGTTGTCGTGCCCTGGGCTGGCACGCGCCGCGCGGGCGTCCATCACGCGACGTTCCCACACATCGGCGCCCCCGGCCAATGGGCGCCGGCGCTCCTGCCTACGCTGGGAGCGTGTCCAGGGTGGCGCTATTGCCCATGGGGGCCGTGACCGCCCCGGCGGCGGCCGTGACCGCGCCGGTCGTCGAGCCCCGCGCCGCTCCCGGGACGGGCGCCGGCACCGACGACCAGGACACCCATGAGCCCGACGTTCCCTATGACGTCTTCTTGTGGAACGACCCGGTCACGCTCATGGACATGGTGGTGCGGGTGCTCTCCAAGGTGTTCGGCTACGACGGCGCCACCGCCCAGGCCCTGATGCTCCGGGCCCACCGGGAGGGGAAGGCCGTCGTCTGGTCGGGCGAGCGGGAGCGTGCCACGTCGTACTGCATGCGACTCGGCCGGTACGGACTGCAGTCCACGGTCGCCAAGTCGTGAGGCGTCGGTCGCGCCGAACGCTCGCCCGGCGTACCGCCGCGGGCATCGAGCTCGCACTCCCGGACTGGGTGACCGAGCTTGTGCGGTCGTCGTTGGATGAGCTGCGCCGTGACCTGGTGCTGCCCGGCGGTCCGGTCGGTCGCCGCCTGCTGGCACAGTTGGACGAGAGCGCACCCTCCGACGACCCGGTCGTGACCCTCATGCGCCAGCACACGCTGGACGAGACGCTGGATGCCATCGAGCCCACCATCGGCCGGCAGCTGCTTACCGACGATGAGGCCGAGGGATGGCTGGAGGTGCTCGGGCTGGTGCTGACGGCACGCATGGCGCAGCTCGGTGTGCGCACGGAGGTGGACCGCTGGGCGCTGAACCGGAGCGACGAGGCTTACCTGCAGGTCGTCTACGCGCTGCAAGTTGCACTGATGCACGCGCTCGACGGGCCGCCCGCTTCTCGCTGACGCCGGGCCGTGCCGGCGCCGTGACATCTTGCGGGTCGCTCGATCCGCACGAATCGGTCCCCGCTCATGTTATAATCACCCAAGATGCTCGCGAGTGGCTTTGATGTTGTGTGGCCTTGGCGCCGCTGTGCCGAGGACGACGCGTGAGCCGAGCGGCGACGGGGCTGATCCACGAGGCGGGCTTCTACGACGACGACGACGGCTTGCTGGAGATGGTGGTGCCCTTCGTTGAGGCGGCCCTTGACGCTGGTGAGCCGACGCTGGTGGCGATGAGCCCCGTGCACGCAGACCTCGTGGGTGATGCCTTTGCCGGCGTTCGAGACGTGACGCTCCTCGCCGACAATTATGTCCGGCCGGCGGCAGCAGCAGCGGGGCTTCGCCGTGCCTTCCAGGAACATGTGAGAACCTCGGCTGGGCGAATGCGCTTGATCGGGGAGATAGCCGTGGAATCGCCATCCACCTGGGGGCCATGGGCGCACTACGAGGCTGCGTGCAACGAGATGTTCATGCCGTTCCCCGTGACGGCGCTTTGCGTCTACCACAGCGCGATCGGTAGTTCCGATGTGGGTGCGGACGTGATGAGCACCCATCCGTGGTGCGCCACCCCAGATGGCGATCAAGTGATCAACGACCGCTACAAGCACCCAGAGGCGTTCGCTCGAGGTCGCCCGATGGTGCCGGACCCGCTGCAGCGCACGACGCCCGCCGCCGAGCTGTGGAACCCCGAAGCTGCGGCTGCCCGGCGAGCCGTCCGCGACGTGTCGGCGGGAAGCGCCGTCGCTCAAGGAGACGTTGACGACCTTGAGGTCGGCGTCAACGAGGTGGTGACGAACGCTCTTGTCTACGGCCGCCCTCCGGTCATTGTCCGTATGTGGGCCTCGGACGAGAAGGTGGTGGTCACGGTTGCCGACAGCGGAGCAGGGCTCGCCTCTCCGTCGACGGGGCTCGTCCCGCAAACGGGGGGCGCCAATGGGCGTGGGCTCTGGATCACCCACCAGATCTGCGGCCAGGTCGACCGTGCTGTCTCTGACGACGGCTTCACTGTGCGGCTCATGGCGGGAGTGGATCGGCCGTAGGCACACACGCGGTGAGGTAGTCCATGCGCCGGGTGCCGGGCCTGGGAGTGCCGGCCGGGTCTACAGCTCGGTGTGGGGCGGTCCCTCCGGATCGAGGCCGGTGTCGACGAGGCGCTGTGCGACGTCGCGCAGCCTGATGTTGAGATGTTGGGAAGCCCGGCGCAAGACGTCGAAGGCAGCATCGCCGGTGATGCGCTCACGCTCCATCAAGATGCCCTGGGCCTGGCCGATCATCTCGCGGGTACCGAGCGCCGTCTCGAGGTTGTCCGCCTTCGCCTCGGCCGCTTGGCGTCCTTCGGCTCCCGAGAGGGCCAGCCCGGCCAGGGTGGCGAGCACCTGCGCCTTGCCCCGGTCCACGATGCCGAAGGCCTGGGGATAGGCGCCGTAGCAGTTGAGGGCCCCGGTGCGCACGGCGATCGCCAGCACGCTGCGCACACCGGCCTCGAGGGCGCCCGGTGCCCACTGCGGCCACGGGGACGGATCGACCAGGTCACCGGCATAGATGGCGCCCCCGCCCCTGGCGATCACATCCAGGCACGGTCCCTCGCCGAGGCGCAACTGGAGGGCATCGAGCTCGGCGGCCACCTCTCCGGTGGTGGCCGGAGCGGTGACCTGGTCCCCTTCGGTCACGAAGATCCCGGCATGGTCGCAGCCGTCGAGGCCCTCGACCGCCAGGGCGACGACCCGCTGCAAGGTTGCCTTCACGTCACCTGCAGTGAACACGGCCTCGGCCAGGTCCGAGATCCCGGCCGAGAGGTCGTCCGCGGGATCGCCCTGGGCGGTGGTCGGCAGCACGCCTCCACGGCTCGTCGGGATGTCGGGGTCAGCCATCGTCGTCCGCGGAGTGAAGTGCCTGCACATGGGCATTTTAGCGGGGGGGGGATTAACTCAACATTTCGGCTATGCAAGCGGGCCAGCCGGAAGTAGGATCGAGATGCCTTCGACAGCGAGGGTTGGCAGCCGGGCGTCAGGCGCGTGGCCAACCGTCGGAGGGAAGGGTCTCGTGAGTGGTCGATCATCGATCCTCTGTGTAGGCCGCTTCGGGCGGCGATGACCCCGCCTGGGAACCCAGGGTCCCTCGGGGACTTCGAGGTGGCGGTGCGCTACTCCGAGAAGGCGGCGGTGGTCGCCGTCCGGGGTGAGGTCGACCTGATCACCGTGCCCCATCTGGCCGGCGTCATCGACGCAGTGGTCGATCGCGGCCCCACCACCGTCGTCTTGGACGTGGGCGGCGTGACCTTCATGGGCGCTGGGGGCTTGGGGGTCATCGCCTCGGCGCTGAGGCGGTTGGAGCCAGGTGGGGGACGACTGGTCCTCCGGGGATCCTCGCCCTTCTTGCGGCGCCTGCTTGGGATCACCGGCCTGGACACGGTGTCCGAGATAGAAGACACCGTCGCGCCTCCCGATGTCCTTCCTGCGGCGCTCACCCAAGAGTTGGTGCGAGCGACGGCGTTCCCGGCCGACACCGACGTGGTGGACAGTGCCCTGCGCCTCGTGGTGGCCCTGGCCCAGATGGTGGTCCAGCACGCCGACGGGATCAGCATCAGCCTCAACCGCCACGGCCGCCTCGCCACGGTGGCGGCCAGCGATCAGACCGTCTCGTCCATGGACGCAGAACAGTACGAGGCCGGGGAAGGGCCCTGTGTCGACGCCGCCACCAATGGGCGATCCTTCCATGCCGTGTCCCTCAGCGACGAGACGCGCTGGCCCGACTTCACCCCCAAGGCCCTCGGTCTCGGCATCAACGCCATCCTCTCCACTCCGCTTTTGATGGAGGGTCGCCCTGCGGGGGCAATCAACATGTACTCACGCACCACCCGGGCCTTCGCCGGTCACGACCAACAGCTCGCCAGCGCCTTTGCCACCGAGGCCTCTCTCATCCTCACCCACGCCAGCGCCGGCCCCGCCGAGGAGGATCTGACCGCTCGCCTCACCGATTCATTGCGGATCCGTCAAGTCATCGCCCAAGCCCAGGGCATCGTCATGTGTCGCGAGGGCGCCGGTGCAGAGGAGGCCTATGCCGCCCTGCGCCACATGGCGGTCAGCCAGGGGCGGACCTTCACCGAGTTGGCGACCGAGGTGGTCGCCTCGGTCCGACGCCAGGGGAGAGAGCCAGGTGACCACCGTGCCTGAACACGCGGTCGACGCCTTGGACCGGGCCCGCACGGATGCCCAGCTGACCCATGGCGAGCTGTTCCTGCGGTACTTCGAGCTCGGAGGAATGTCGAGCGCGCTCCAGGTGGAGGCCTTCTGCTACGGCGCCCTGGAGCCGAGCGATCACGACCACGACATCATCGCCCACGCCATCAACGAGCGGTTCTCCGAGTTCGGCCAGAACCACCCCATCGCCTACAGCGACGATCCCTAGACCACCCCGAGGATCCCCCTGCCGGGGCGAGTACACTGGGGGACGACCTCGTGTCGCCATTCCGATCCGCCCCGGGTCCTCGGCCGAGTCGGAAGGAACCTGCGATGCATCGCTGGACATCATGCATCCTCCCTGAGTCGATAACCAGGGCGTCGACAACCAGCGCAGAGTAGTGGAGGGGCCGGAGCATGTCAGGCTGGGCGCCGTCATCGATCGCTACGCGTTCCATGCGCGCAAGGAGGGCTCACTCGGCGAGACGCTGTGTGCCACCTGCGTGGACGTGCTCGGCGTGCAAGGAGCCGCGGTCATGCTCCTAGCCCCCGGCGGCACGCATCGCACGCTCGGGACCTCCGACGAGGTCATGGAGAAGATCGAGGAGCTCCAGCACACCCTGGGCGAGGGTCCCTGCCTCGACGCCTACCGGCACCATGCCCCCGTTCTGGTGGCCGACCTCGCCGCCCCCGACAGTGCCAGCACCTGGATCGGGTTCACGCCTGCCGCGCTCGACGCCGGTGCGGGCGCGCTCTTCGGGTTCCCCCTCCATGTCGGGGCAGGGCGCATCGGGGCACTCAACCTCTACGCCCGCGCCGCTGGACAACTGAGCGTGGACCAGCACCAAGACGCTCTTGTCCTCGCCGACCTGGTCACCCACGCCATCCTGGCTCTCCAGGCCGGCGCCGACGACCTCGTCGGCGAGCTGGCCGACATCGGGACCCACCAGACGCAGGTCAATCAGGCGACCGGTATGGTGGCAGCCCAGCTCGGCCTCCCCATGGCCGACGCCCTCGGGAGGCTCCGTGCCCACGCCTACGCCACCTCGCGCAGCATCTCGGAGGTCGCTGCCGAGGTGATCTCCCGCCGGCTCCGCCTGGAACCCTGATCGGGCCGTGGAGATCGACACCGCTCAGCGGGAGCGGCTCCTCCTCGACACCATGGTCGAGCTGGCCGATACCCTGGTGGCCGAGTTCGATGTGGTCGCGATGCTGGACCTTCTCACCCGACGCAGTGTCCAGCTGTTCTCGTTGAGAGGAGCCGGCGCCGTCCTCGCCGACCAGCACGGCTACCTGCGGGTCATGGCGTGCTCGACCGAGCACGCCTGGTTGACCGAAGTCCTCCAAGCCCAGAACCACGACGGGCCGCTCCTCGACAGCTACCGCAGCGGGGAGCCGGTCAGCACCCCCGATCTCGAAGCCGCGTGCTCCCGGTGGCCGACGTTCTCGCCCCTTGCCATTGATGCCGGGGTCCGCAGCGTCTGCGCCTTTCCGTTGCACCTCCGCCACGCTCTGCTCGGCGCGCTCGGGTTGTTCGGTACCGAGACCTCGACGCTGAGCACCGATGACGCCCGCTGGGCCAAGGCACTCGCCGACGTGGCGAGCATCAGCGTCGCCCAGTTCGCGATCGACCAGGAACGTGATTCGCTGCCGGCCTGCATCAGCACCGCCATGCAGAACCGGACCATCGTCGAGCAGGCACAAGGCATGCTCGCCGAGCTGCAGAGTGTCGACCTCGACGAGGCGTTCACTCTCATCCGACGCTACGCGCAAGCGCACGACCAGAGGCTGACCGACGTCGCCTACACAATCGTCACTGGCGGACTCGCGCTCCCGCAGCCAGCCTCCACCGCCGAGAGCGCGGCCGAGGACTGAGGCTCATTTCAGATTGACACGTCGGCCCCCGCCAGGAAGGTCGAGCTGTCGCCTGTCACAGCCACAGTGTCCGCCCGCAGCCGACGGAGCCCTCGCCGGATGCGGCCCTTGACCGTGCCCTCGGGCAGCCCGAGCTCGATCGCGACCTTGGTATAGGGCAATCCCTCGATGTAGGCCAACGCGATGGGGCGCCGTTCAGCCTCGGGAAGTCGCTGGAGCGCGTCATGGACCCAAGCCACCTGCAGTGCGGCCAAGGCCGCCCCCTCCGTGTCAACCGACGCGACGACGTGCAGTGACCCCCGGTAGTGGGTCACCTCGCGTCGGCACCGCCTGTCCTCTGCTCGCACCAGGTCGATGCTGCGGCTCCTCGCCATCTGGCGGAGGTAGGCAAGGAGCGTGCCTCGCGCGGGATCGAAGCGGTGTGGAGCACGCCACAGGTCCTCGAACACCGCAGTAACGACGTCGGCTGACCCGGGGCCATTACCCAATATCGTGCGGGCCACGGCGTCGACCGAAGCGTGGTGGCGGGTGTGCAGCTGGGACCACGCGTCGCCGCAGTTCGGACTCGTCGCCAGTAGCGCCACCAGTACCGAGTCCGGCCGGTCAGTGAATGTGCCGCAACGCGCGGCCGCCGGCATAGCCTCAGCCACCACCGCCACCACTCAACCCGTCGACGAACACGCGCCCCCGTTCAACCGTTCCAATGCGGAAGGCTCTTACCCTGCGCATGCCGAGCGCAACCAATATTCCGGTTCCGCGAGCCGGCTGTCGCGCCGGCACAACCACGGTCAGGCGGTCAGTGAAGTGGGGTCTCTATCCGGAGACCACCAGGACGCCCTTCATGAACAGGTGGATCGAGCAGTAGAACTGGTAGCTGCCGGGGGCCTTGGGCGCGTGGATGACGACCGTCTGCCCGGGATTGATGGAGCCCGTGTTGAAGCCGCCCAGCGGCACGCTGCCGGGCACCGCCGTCAGCGTGTGGGTGACCGTGTCGCTGTTCGTGACGTCGATGGTCTCTCCCGGTCGCACCCCGACGCGAGCGGGATGGAAGGCGAAGCCGGAGATGACGACGTGGGCCACCGAACCCGAGTGAGCCGGCAGAGTCGTCGAACCACCCGGTACCGCCGCCGAACCACGCGGCGCCACCGCCGAGCTCCCGGCCGGGGACCGTGCACCCGACGTGCCGATTCCGCTGACGAGCACAACGGCGAGGAGCACAGCAGACGCCACGCCGAGCGCGAGCGGCCGTCCACGTCCGTGTCGGCGGGCGGGTCCGCGGCCGGGATCTCCTGTGGCCCGAGCGGGCCCGGCCGCCTGCTCTGGTGCGACGCGCCGGCCGAGGGACTCGAGCACCAGGGCCCCCAGGGCGACGAATGCAGCGACCTCGAGGAGCCCGGCAACGAGGCCGGCGGTGGTGGGTCGCTCGTGGAAGCCGAACACGCTGCCCACCCGGCTCGCGCCGTAGGCGGCAACCGTGCCGAGAGCGAACGCTGCAGCTGCCGCCCCCACGAGCGCAGCGAGCAACCGCAACCCCAGTCCAGCGACCACCGCCACAGCTACGGACAGCACCACGGCCGACACCACCTGGAGGAGGAAGAGCGTGCCGATCGTCGGGATGTTCCGGTAGCCCGTCAGGTAGAGGTCGAAGTGCACTCCGGCGGCACCGAGGAGCAGGCCGGCACCGAGGAAGGCGAGGGCCCGTCCGGACCAGGAATACCGAGACCGCTGCACGAACCTGTCTAGGAATAGGGCCACGACTGTTCTCCGTTGCCGTCGCCGGCGCGGATGTCACCGAGACCGACAGCTCATGGACGCGGTCGTCCCCTGCCACCGGCTGGCGGTGGCAGGGGACGTGTCCGGCTCGATGGTCGATCAGCGATCGATCAGCGGTTGCTGGTGTTGATCCGCCTGCGCATCACGAGGAGCCCGGCGCCGGCTACGAGCAGGCCACCGCCCACGCCGAAGAGCACGACGTCCTGGGTCCCTGCCGTCGAGCCGCCACCCGTTTGCGGGGCGCCGCTCGGGACCGAGCTCACCTGCGAGGCGACGAGCTTGCCGCAGATGGCGGGAGCGGTCGCGGCCAGGGGGAACTTTGTCGTTCCCGGGACTGTGCTCTTGAGCGTTGCCGCAGCCTTGGGAGCCGTCTTCGGTGTGAGGCCGTGGACCACGATCACCGCGTTGTTTGTCTGGATCGCCTTCATGGTTGTGGCGTTCAGTGTGATCGTGCGGCTGTATGTGAAGCTCCCCCCACTCGGCGCGATTGCGATGTTCGCGCCTGTAGGTGTGGCCTTGGTACCGCCGGGTGTGACCGACAGCGTCGTGAGGATCCCGCCGTATGTCGGGGAGGCGTCTCCGGTGCTGATGACCCCTGTCGTTGTCTTGGTGCTTGTCGTGGGGCACACGCCCTTGGCCAGGCCGTGGATGTGCTGGACATGGGGGTACGGCTTGCCTGTGAACGTGGCACCAAGCCCGGTCACGTGCTCGGTGATGGTGGCCTTGGTGCCTGTCAGGACGAGCTTCAGTGTCCCTGATGCGCCCGTCTGGCCGTTCTTGGGCACGGGAGCGAGCGTGGCGGTGTAGGTGTGCGAGCCGCCGCTTGTGGCGGCGCCCGCGACAGGCGGTAGGGCAACCCCCAGTCCGAGCAGCGTCATCCCCGCAGCGCCGACGGCGCCGGCCGCGAGCCCAACGGCACCGGGGAGCTTCCTTCGGGTGTCCTTCATCGTGAGGGGTTCCTTTCTCATTTGCGTTCCGTGTCCGTCCGCTGCGTGCTCTCCGTAGCGGACGGCGGTGGCGGATGACGGGGACGTTCGCGGGCCGATCCCGCAGGCTGTCGAGTTCGGGGGTCATCCGCCCGCTGCGGCGGCACCGGAGCATTCACAGAGCCGACGAGACGTGAAGGGGCGAGAACGTGGCCGAACCCGAACATCGACGACGAGGCCCCCTGTGGCATCGGGCCCTGGGGGTGGCGGCGGCTGCGCTGCTGGTCGGAGGTGTGAGCGCGACCGCGGTTGCCGTCGCCTCACAGAAGCACGCCCCACAACCGGTCCGCTCCGCGGCGGGGACCACCGGACCGGTCCGCCGGTCGAGCCCGCCTGCGGCGAACCGCTCCGCAGCAGCTCCGGTCATCGTCGGCCCGACGTTGCCCCGCTCCCAACCGGTGTCGGTGGCGATCCCGGCTATCGGGGTCGTGTCCAACCTCCAGGATCTCGGACTGGGGGCAACAGGGGCCATCGCCGTTCCCCAACCGGGTCCGAGCTACAACGAGGCGGCGTGGTACGACTTGTCGCCCACGCCCGGCCAGGTGGGTCCCTCGATCATCGAAGGGCACATCGACTCAGCGGCCACAGGGCCCTCGGTCTTCTTCAAGCTCGGCGCCCTCGCGCCGGGCGACACCGTTGACGTGACGCTCGCTGACGGGACGGTGGGCGTGTTCAGCGTGACCGGCGTCCGCCAGTACCCCAAGACCGCGTTCCCGACCAACGTCGTCTACGGCAACACCGACTTCGCCGCCCTCCACCTCATCACGTGCAGCGGGACATTCGACTACACAACGGGGCATTACCTCTCGAACACCGTCGTCTTCGCATCCCTCACCTCCTCGCACCCGGCGAGCCCGGCCACCCAGAGCACCGTGCCCGGGACGGGCGGCGCGTGATGGCACCCAGAGGCGTTACGCCCCTCGCCAGCGGGCGCGAAGCCGGTGGTCCCGGTCCGCTCGTCACCCGTCGGCGACTTCAGCTCGCCCTGGCGTTGCTCTGGCTGCTCGACGGGGCGCTCCAGCTCCAGCCCTTCATGTTCACGAGGGGCTTCGCCCATCACGTGATCGCTCCCTCGGCTGCTGGGCAGCCGGCGGTGGTCGCGGCTGCGGTGCACTTTTCCGCGTCGCTCATTGCGGGCCATCCGGTCTTCTGGGACGTCGTCTTTGCCACCGCCCAGCTGGCCATCGGCGCCGGCCTCTTGTTCCCGCGCACGGTCAGGGTCGCCCTCGCGGCCTCGATCGCCTGGGCGCTCGGCGTGTGGCTCTTTGGCGAGGGTCTGGGGGGCCTCGCCTCTGGGAGCGCGACGTTCGTGACCGGGGCTCCTGGGGCCGTGATCCTCTATGCGGTGATCGGCTTGGCGGCGTGGCCCCGGCTCGGAGCGGCCGGGAGGCGCCGGCTGCTCGCCAGCAGGGGGGACCTGCGCGGCCGGGTCGTGGTGCTGGTGTCCAGGGCTGCCGACGACCGCCCGGCTCGCTGGCTGCCGGCGGCGTGGGCGGCCACGTGGATCCTCTTTGCCGTGCTCCAGGCCCTGCCTGTCAACGGCCGGGGCTCGGGCCTCGGCGCCCAGCTCGTCGCGAACGCGCCGAGCGCGCCGGGGTGGCTGGCCCACGCCGACCGCGCGCTGGGGGCCGCCCTCCACCACCAGGGCGCCGCTCCGGTGCTCGTCCTGGTGGCGGCCGAGGTCGCGATCGGGCTCGTTGCGCTCATGCGGGGCAGCGCGCGCCGGGTGGCCGTGGCGACCGGCATCGCAGTGGCCATTGCCGTCTGGGTGCTCGGCCAGGCGTTCGGCCAGATCCCGACCGGGATGGCGACCGATCCGAACTCCGGGCTCCTCGTCGCCGTCCTGGGCTTGGCCACTCTGGGGTGTAAGGGCTCGGCACAGGCAGTTGCCGCCCGCCACCTCCGGGCGGTTCCGGCGCTCGTGACCGGCAGCACGCGGCGGGCGGAGGTGGCGTGACGGCACATGCTCCGCCCGTTGCCCGACCAAGGCCGGATTGTCGCGGGTTCGTGCCCTGGTGGCAGCATCGCGAGGTGGCTCGCGAGCGAGAAGAGCAGGACCTCCCGGGACGGCTCGCCGATCTCGGTGATGTCCAGCTCGTCGTGGCGATCGCCCGCGCCGACGACGGGGCGCTCGCCGAGCTCTACCGTCGCCATGGTCGGGCCGTGTTCGGGCTCGCCCGGCGGGTGCTCGGCGACAGCGCTGAAGCGGAGGACGTGGCGCAAGAGGTGTTCGTCCACCTCTGGGAGCACCCCGAGCGCGTCGATCCGGCGCGCGGCTCCGTGCGGACCTACCTCCTGACCCGGACGCACTCACGTGCGGTGGACGTTGTCCGCTCCCGGGCGGCGCGGGCGCGCAGGGAGGAGCGAGACGCCCGCTCCGTCCCCCTCGTAGCCTGCGACCCCGCGAGCGAGGTATGGGAGCTGGCGCTCGGCGAGCGGATGTCGGAGGCCGTGGCGGCGCTGCCAGCCGGAGAACGCGCCGCCATCGAGCTCGCCTACTTCGGGGGCCACACCTACCGCCAGGTCGCTGTGGTGCTCAACGAGCCCGAAGGTACGGTGAAGAGCCGGATCCGCACTGGCCTCGGGCGGCTCCGAGAGGTACTGGAGGGAGTGAACCTGCCGTGATCCTCGGACCCGAGCACGAAGAGATGGCCGAGCTCCTCGGGGCGTACACCCTGGACGCAGTGGAGGACGACGACGCGCGCCGCATCGAGCGGCATCTGGCCGCCTGCCCTCGATGTCGGGCCGAGACGGACCAGCTGCGCCAGGTGGCCGCCGCCCTCGGCACCCAGGCCGGGCTCGAGGCCGGCACGCCGCCGCAGGCGGTATGGGACCGCATCGCCGAGAGGATCGGGGCAGGAGCCGGTGCACCCTCGCGGCGAGCTGCCGGCAGCGCAGCGGCACCCTCGGGCCGAACGGCCGGCGGAGCCGCGGGCTCCTTCCGCACCACCGGCGCGGCGGCAGAACCGCTCGCGGCGCCGGCGCCCGTGGTCCGGCTCGACGACCACCGCGACCTGGCGACCGTGCGCCGCCGGAGGTGGGCCGGAGCGATCGCGAGCGTGGCGGCGGCTGCAGTCGTCGTCGCGCTGGCGGTCGGCCTCGTGCAAGCCGAAGGACGGATCAACCAGCTGCAGTCGGCCCAGGGCGCGCTGTCGGGCGGCGCGGTGCGAGCTGCGCTGGCGAGCCCCGGCCACCGGGTGGTGAGCCTGCGCACCAGCGGTGGCGCCGCGGTGGCCCGCCTGGTCCTCGACCGCAACGGGGCCGGCTACGTCGTGAGCTCGACGATGCCGGTGCTTCGCACCGGCAGGACGTACCAGCTTTGGGCCAGCATCGGGGGACGCCCGATCTCCCTCGGGTTGCTGGGCCGGCGCCCGTCCCCGGGTGCAGCCTTCAGCTTGGGCGGCGGAGCGACCGGGGCACGCGAGCTCATGGTGACGGTCGAGCCCGCCGGAGGGGTCGTGGCCCCCGGCCAGACCCCCATCGCAACCGGATTGCTGTGATCCAGCCTTCTAAGGTAGCGGTGGCCTGGGAGAATAGGTATCGCTTCCGATGCGGAGGACTACCTTAGGGGCGCATGCTTGCTCCGTAGCCGAGAGGGATGGCAGGAGTGAGAATGATGCGACCCACGTCCGAAGCATTTTTGCGAGCAGAGTTGGCGTACCGGCAGGTGCAGCTTCCGGCTGCGGCCGGGGGTTCGCGGCGCCGCCGTCGGGTGTTCGGGGGGCGCCGGAGCCGGTACGAAGCGGCCACCGCTGCGACGGCCCCGTCGTGTGCGGAGATGCCGGCTCGCCGCGCCGCCGCTCCCGGCGCCGGGGCGGCCATCCACGATCTGCCCGCCGCCTGCCGCCCCAACGCGGCCGCCTGACAGCCTGACCGCTGCCCCACCGCGCCCACCGCGCCCACCGCGCCCGCCTGACCGCCGCCCGTCCGACCCAGTCGCAATCGGGTCCGTCATGATGGTGCCGTGCCGG
The DNA here is from genome assembly GCA_027306755.1 of Acidimicrobiaceae bacterium. GTDB lineage: Bacteria > Actinomycetota > Acidimicrobiia > Acidimicrobiales > RAAP-2 > JAJYVT01. The sequence continues at coordinate 16,635 of DAHUZE010000017.1, forward strand.
CCACCCGCAACGACGTGCCGCTCGTCGGACGCGACGCCGAGTCTGCCCGACTGGCCGATCTGGTCGGCCTGGCTCCTGGCGCCCCCCACGGCCACGTCCTGCTGAGCGGGGACGCCGGGGTAGGGAAGAGCCGCCTCGTCGCCGAGGTCGGACGGGCCGCCGGGCGAGCCGGTTGGCGGGTGCTCGAAGGGCAGTGCCTGGACTTCGGGTCCAGTGCCCTGGCGTACCTGCCGTTCAGCGAAGCCCTGGGAACGCTGGACGGCGAGGACGCCACGCTCGTGGCGACGCTGGTGGACGAGCGGCCGGCGATCTCCCGCCTCCTGCCGGCCCACCGGCTGATGGCGGAGACCGCGTCGAAGGAACGGCCGACCGACCGGTCCGAGCTGTTCGAGGCGGTGTACGCCACCTTGGAAGCCGTGGCCGCAGCCCGACCGCTCCTCCTGGTCGTCGAGGACCTCCACTGGGCCGACCAGTCGACCCGCGAGCTGCTGACGTTCCTCTTCTCGCGCCAGTTCGCCGGGGCCATGTCCATCGTCGCCACGTACCGGAGCGACGACGTGTTCCGGGGCCACCCCCTGCGCCTGACTCTGGGCACCTGGAACCGGATGGCGAACGTGCACCGGCTCGATCTGGGACCGCTGGACGAGGGGGACATGCGCCGCCTGGTGGGGGCGCTGCGGAGCGAGCCGCTTTCCGAGACAGCCCTCATCCGCCTGCTGGACCGGGCAGAGGGCAACCCGTTCTTCTTGGAGGAGCTGCTCGACGCCTCCGGGCCTGCAAGTAGCCGCATGCCGAGCGACCTGGCCGATCTGCTGCTCGTTCGCCTGGACCAGCTCGACGATGACGCCCGCCGCGCCGTGCGGGCGGTTGCCGTTGCCGGGCGGCAGGCGTCGCACCAGCTGCTCGCCACGGCGTCGGGCTTGGACCCCGAGGCCCTCGAGCGCGGCTTGCGCGCCGCAATGGAGGCACGGGTCCTGGTGGCCGCCGGCACGAGCGGGTACTCCTTTCGCCACGCGCTCTTCGCCGAGGCCGTCTACGAGGACCTGCTCCCCGGCGAGCGGCGCCGCCTGCACGCGGCGTACGCCCATGCCCTGGCCCAGCACGCGGTAGCTGGCACTGCCGCCGAGCTGGCCCGGCACGCCGGTGCGGCGATGGATCTCGTGACCGCCCTCCGGGCGAGCCTGGACGCCGGCGACGAGGCCATGGCCGTGGGCGGTCCGGACGAGGCCGCCCGCCAGTACGAGCACGGGCTCGAGCTGGCCGAGGACGGGGCACTGGTGGCTGCTTACCAGGGGGTCCACGGGTCGCTCGACGTCATCGGCGTGGTGGAGCGGGCGAGTGCCGCGTCCCTCGCCGCCGGCCGCCCGCTGCGGGCCATCGGGCTCGCCGAGGAGCACCTGCGGGACCTGGCGCCCGGAGCGAGTGCCTCGGACCGGGGCCGCCTGCTGCTGGCGCTGGCGTCCGCCGCCCTGGCCATCGACAGCCACGTGGACTACTTCCGCCTGACCGGCGAGGCCGTGGACCTGCTGGCCACCGACGCGCCCACGGCGCTGCAGGCGCGTGCTCTGTCCCTGCACGCCCGCGCCGCCCACTCCTACGAGCTGTACGAGGAGGCGGCACGATCCGCCGGCGAGGCGCTGGACATGGCGCGGCGCCTGGGGCTGGTGGACGTGGCCGCCGACGCCACCACCACGCTGGCGAACCTGCAGCGAATGACAGGCGCACCCGACGCCGTGGCGGCGCTCCGACGGGCTGTGGAGGAGTCCGCGGCCGCAGGCGAGCTGACGGCGCAGCTCCGCGGCATGATGAGCCTGGCCGGCACCTATCTGGAGATGGGCCGGGTGGACGACGCCAAGCGGCTGTACACGGACACCTGGCACCTGGCGAGAAGTGCGGGGCGCCCCTGGGCGCCCAACGGGGTGGACGCCCGTGCCGAGCTGGTGACCGTCGCCTACATCACCGGGGACTGGCAACTGGCCTCGGAGGCAGCGTCGACCCGGCGCGAATCGCCACCAGAGCTGGCCCGGGCCCTGCTGGCTGCCGTGGGCCTCGACGTGTCGGTGGCGCGCGGGGAGCCCGGAACCGCCGAGCGCGCCCGCCGCGTCCGCAGGAGCTGGGGATTGGACGGCCACCTCATCATCGCCAGCGCCGGAGCCATGGTGGAGCTCTACGCCCGGACGGGCGGCGTCGCGCCGGCGAAGCAGTGCCACGACGAGGCGGTCGCCCGCCTGAGCGACCTGTGGGACGAGCCCTGGTTCATCGGCCGGCTGCGACTGGGAGCGCTCCTCTTGGGCGAGCTGGCCGGCGCCGCGGCCCGCGCGAGCCTGACCGAGCGCCACCAGCTCCTGGCGGCTGGCGAGGAGCTCGACGCCGTCACGGCCAAGGTGCTCGCTGCTCCGGCGGGGCCGGACACAGGAGCCGGCTCGCCCCGCACGCTCGGGCCCGAGGGGCGGGCGTGGGGAGCCCGGGCCCGGGCCGAGCATGCCCGGCTGCGGTGGTTGGCCGGCGCGGACCCCGGTCGCTCGGAAGAGCTCATCGAGCGATGGCAGGCGAGCGTGGACCTGTTCGCGGCGTTCGGCCACGCATACGAGGCGGCTCGATCCCGCGCCAGGCTGGCTGAGGCCCTGGACGCCGTCGGCCGGGCGTCAGAGGCGCGTGCCGAGGTGGTGGCCGCCGACGCAGCCGCCACCGGGCTGGGGGCCAGCGTCCTGCTGGCGACCCTGCGGCCGTTGCTGGTTCGCCACGCTGCAGTCCCTGCCGCGCGGCAGGCGTCCGGGTCAGAGGAGGCACACGGCGGACGGCCTCCCGGGCCCGGCCGGCCTGGCGGGCCGCTCGGGGGCGCCGGCGCCCAAGCCCCGCCGTTGACCCGGCGTGAGTCCGAGGTGCTGGCGCTGGTGGCCGAGGGCCGGAGCAACGGGGAGATCGCCAAGCAGCTCTTCATCAGCACCAAGACGGTGAGCGTGCACGTGTCCAACATCCTGGCCAAGTTGCAGGCATCGGGTCGCACCGAGGCTGCAGCCCTTGCCCGCCGCTACGGGCTGCTCGGCGCCCCTGGCACCGCTGAGCCGTGACGCTCAAGCCACGGCACCGGAGCGACGCAGGTCAGCCACGGTGCCGGGGTCGATCCCCAGGTCGTCCACGAGCACCTCGTCCGTGTCCGCGCCGAGCTCACGGCCGGTGAAGCGGATCCGGCCGGGGGACTCGCTCATCGTCCACAGGACGCCGTGCATCAGGAGCCGTCCCAGGTCCTCGTCGTCCACCTCGGTCAGCATCCCGGTGGCGCGCACGTGAGGATCGGCAACGAGGTCCTCGCCCGTGTAGACGGGGGCGATGGCCGCTTCGGCTCGCTCGAAGGCCGCCAGCACCTCGGGCCGGTCCCGTGCCGCGATCCAGTCGGCCACGTAACCGTCGAGCACGTCCGCATGCTCGGCCCGTCCCCGTCCGGTGGAGAACCATGGCTCGTCGATCACCTCAGGGTGGCCGACGAGCCGCAGGACCCGTTCGGCGATGCGGGTGGCGCTGGAGGACACGGCCACCCAGGACCCGTCCTTGGTGCGGTACGTGTTGCGTGGGGCGTTGTTCGTGGACCGGTTGCCGTGGCGACCTTCGACCAGGCCGAGTTGCTGGAAGACGGTCGGAGCCTGGCCGGCGGCCGTCAGCATCGGGGCGAGGATGCTGAGATCCACCACCTGCCCGGTGCCGCCCTGCACCTCGCGATGGCGGAGGGCCATCAAGGTGGCGGCGGAGGCCGCGATCCCGCAGAGGGTGTCGGCCAGCCCGAAGGCGGGCAGCGTGGGCGGACCTCCGGGGGGCCCGGTCAGGTGGGCGAAGCCGCTGAGGGCCTCCGCCAGCGTGCCGAAGCCCGGGCGCGGTGCGTACGGGCCCGCCTGCCCGAACCCGCTGAGCCGGACCACGATGAGCTCGGGATGGTCCCGGCGGAGCTCGTCGGGCCCGAGGCCCCATCGTTCCAGGGTGCCCGGCCGGAAGCTCTCGACGATCACGTCGGACCAGGCGGCCAGCCGGCGGAAGACGTCCGCGCCGTCCGGGTGGCGAAGGTCCACGGCGACGGTCCGCTTGTTGCGGGCGACCTCCTTCCACCACAGCGGCACGCCGTCCTTGGTGCGCCCGTGGCCGCGCATGCCGTCGCCCGCACCCGGCAGCTCCACCTTGACGACGTCGGCCCCGTAGTCGCCCAGGATCTGGCAGCACAGTGGACCGGCGAGGATCGTCGACACGTCCACCACCCGCAGGCGGTCGAGCGGCATCGGTGCATCGAGGCTCATTGCTGGTGTGCTCCTTTCACTGCCGCCACCCCGGTCGACCCCCCGGGGCGATCTCCCGGGCGAGCCCGAGCTTCATGGAACCGTCACGGTCGGCGGCCACCATGCTGGCATGAGCGTCTCGTCCGCCCGGGTGCGCGCCGGGACCGTGTTCGACCCGAGCGGAGACGCGCGCCAGCGCAAGGGGCGGCGGCGCGTTCCGGTCCGGCCCTCTCCGGCCCCGCGCCCGTGGTTGGGAAGGCTGGCCGTTGCGGCCACCTTCACGGGCCTCGCCGCGGTGGTGATTCTCGGCATCGCAACCGAGACCCGCACCGAGCTGCGGCTCCCCGGGGGAGTGGCCACCTTCATCGGGAGCATGACCGGCCTGACCGGCATGTACCTCGCGCTGGTCATGGTGCTGATCGTGGCCCGCATCCCGCCGCTGGAGCGGATCCTCGGCCAGGACGGGATGCTGCGGTGGCACCGGAGGCTGTCGGCGTGGCCCCTGAGCCTCATCGCCGCCCACGCCGTCTTCGTCACCATCGGCTACGCCCAGGCGGCGCGGACGGGCGTCCTGCACCAGCTGAACGCCTTCCTCGCGCACTACGCGGACATGCTGGCGGCAACCGTGGGGTTCCTCCTCATGGTGGCCATCGGCATCGTGTCCATCCGGGCCCTCCGCCAGCGGCTCCGCCGGGAGACCTGGTGGGTGCTCCACCTCTACATGTACCTGGCGCTGGCGCTCTCCTTCGCTCACGTGATCGCACTCGGGCCCGCCTTCGTCGGCCACCCGCTGACCCAGGTGCTGTGGTCGGTGGTGTGGGCGCTCACGGCAGGCACGGTGCTCGTCTACCGGGTCGGGCTACCCGTCATGCGGAGCCTCCGGCACCGCCTGCGAGTGGTGGAGGTGCACCGGGAAGGGCCAGGCGTGGTTTCCGTGGTCATGAGCGGGCGCCAGCTCGAGCGGCTGGCCGTATCCGGCGGCCAGTTCATGGCGTGGCGCTTCCTCGCCCGGGGGCTGTGGTGGCAGGCGCACCCGTACTCGCTCTCGGCGATGCCCCAGCCACCGTACCTGCGGATCACCGTGAAGCAGGTGGGTGACCACTCGGCCGCGGTGGCCCGGCTCAAGCGCGGGACGCGAGTGGCGATCGAAGGCCCCTACGGCAACGTGACCGGCCACGCCCGGACCAACGACAAGGTGGTCCTGGTGGCCGGAGGAATCGGCGTCACTGCCCTGCGCTCCCTTCTGGAGGACCTGCCGAAGGGCACCGATCCCGTCGTCATCGTGCGAGCCTCCTCGGAGAGCCAGCTGGTGCTCCGGGACGAGGTTGCCGAGCTGGTCCGTCATCGCAAGGGCACGCTGATCGAACTGGTGGGGTCCCGCCGCGAGATCGCACTGCACAGCCAGGGCCTCCTGCAGCTCGTTCCGGACCTGCTGGCCCGCGATCTCTACACCTGCGGGCCGCCGGGCCTGGTGGAGGACGTGGTGGAGGCAGCGCGGAGCGCCGGTATGCCGCACCACGCGGTGCACTACGAAGTGTTCAGCTGGTAGGCGGGAGGACGAGAGAGATGAAGCGCTATCCAGTCGTGATCGGGGCCACGGTGGCCGGCCTGGCCGGCATCTTGAGCTACCACACCAGCAACCTGACCAGTCCGCTCTCGAGCAACCTGGCCGTCGGGCCGGGGAGCGGGTCGACCACGACCACCACGAAGCCGGGGACCACCTCCACCACCGGCGGCACCACGTCAACGACCGGCGGATCCAGCACCTCCACCACGTCCACCAGCGCACCCCCTGCGGTCACCACGTCCAGCGCCACCGGCACCGGCGAGCAGTACGGCTACGGCATCTTGTCGGTGAAGGTCACGGTCAAGGCGTCCAAGATCCTGGACGTGAAGGTGGCCAAGCTGCAGACGGCCGACACATACTCCCAGAGCCTGGCCCAGCAGGTGATCCCCTACCTGAGCCGCCAAGTGCTCAAGGCCCAGAGCTCGCGCATCAGCGGCATCTCCGGCGCCACGTACACGAGCGAGGCGTACGCAATGTCCGTGCAGTCCGCGCTGAGCCAGCTGCACTTCCGCTGAGCCCGTGCTGGGCCATGCCGAGAAGGTGATGGGGACGGTCGTCTCCTTCACGGTGGACTGCGGCTCGGTCCCAGACGACAGCGTGCGACGGGCGGTGGCGCGGGCGTGCCGGCTCCTGCACCGCATGGACGACATCTTCAGCACGTGGCAGCCTGCCAGCCCCATGAGCCGGTTGCGCCGGGGCGAGCTGAACCTGGACGACGTGCCCCCGGAGATCCCCCAGGTACTGGAGCAGTGCGCAGAGGCCCGGGCGCTGTCGAACGGTTGGTTCGATCCGTGGGCCATGCCCGGCGGTGTCGATCCGACGGGGCTGGTCAAGGGCTGGGCCGTGGAGGCCGCGATGAAGATGGTGCGCGAGGCGGGCGTCCCGGCCGCGCTGGTGAACGGCGGGGGCGACCTGGTCGGCTTCCGGCCGCCCTCGTCCGTCCCGTGGCGGATCGGGATCCGCCACCCCTGGGACGCATCCGCGCTGGCATGTGTGGTGGAGCTCGAGGATGCCATCGCCACCTCGGGCAGCTACGAACGGGGCGCCCACCTGCTGGATCCCCGCACCGGCCAGCTCACCACGGCGGCGGCATCGGCCACGGTCACCGGCCCCAGCCTGGCACTGGCCGACGCCCTGGCCACCGCCCTGGCGGTGGGGGGCGACGACGTGCTCGCGCTGCTGGCGGCGCTGCCCGGTTACGACGGCTATCTCATCCGGTCCGACGGCACCGAAGAGTCCACCGAACGCATGGCCTTCACCTCCTGAGCCGCGCACGGCGCATCCCCACCGCGGTGCGCCGCCTGCGTGGCGAGGGCGCGCCGATTGCAGCGAGTTCCAGCGCCTGTCAGGGATGCGTGGTCGAGCTGCCGGCGCCGGCTCCGGTGCCGGCGGGGCCGCTGGTCGAGCTGCCGGTAGCTCCCGGATGCACCGTGACCGTGCCGTGGGCGCCGGGCTTGTGGAGCTGTTGCTCGAGACCGGCCAGCCACGGGCCCACCTTGGGGGCGACGGCCACGCCCAGGAGGATGCCGACCACCACGGAGCTGACGATCGCCCACTGGCGGAGGCTTGCCCCCCGCACCTGGCGCCTGGTCCGCCGGAGGAAGTCGCGGGGCGCCAGCTGGGCAACGTCCAGGAGGTGGCCCAGGACGTGCACGGCCATGGCGATGAACCACAGGACGAAGGACGCCTTGTGGATGAAGAGCAGCTCGTTGCGGAGGGATGGCGGCGCCAGGAGCAGGGCGATCCCGCTGGCCATGACCGCCACGGACAGGACCACCACGAAGGGGCCCAGCAACCGGAGGGCCTGCGGCGGCGGTCCCTTACGCCGGTACGCGGGCGACCCCAGGTAGTACTTGGCGAACCGCCACGTGGTCGAGCCGATCTTGAGGCAGATGACCGGGACGAGCACCATGCCGATCACCACGTGCACCGTGAGCAGCGACGTGATGCGCAACAGGGTGGCGCCTTCGATGGCCAGGAGCAGCAGGAGGAGCAGGCCCAGCATGGCGGTAAGACGGCCGTTCGACTCGACTCCCGCGTCGTCGACGTCCACGAGTGTCCGCTCGATCGGTGCAGCCACGTCCTGCCGCCCCCGCGAGACGGCTGCTTCCCAGGCGGCGATGGGCGAATTGGGGAAGTCGTTGCGCCGTGACGTGGAGACCGGGCGTCCCGAGGAGCTGCCGACCCAGCGGTCCGTGCCGGGAGCCGCAACGGCAGCGACCGGACGGCTCAGCGGCGGTCGCCCGGTGGAGCTGGCCAGCCAGCGCGTCGGGCCGGCTTCGGCGGCGGAGGGGCCGGGAGCGTGGGCTGGCTGGCCCGATCGCGTACCGCGGGGGCCGGGGGGGCGCCCGTTCTGGGGGTGGGCCCCCGGCCCGGGCCTCCCGCCGTCCTGGAGGCCGCGGCCCGGGGGCGCCCCGCCGTGCTCCTCCGCCATGGCTGCGGCATAGCTGCGGTAGCGGTGGTAGGCGCCGAAAACGACGACCCCCACCACGAGCACGGCCAGCACGTAGCCGATGTCCCCGAAGCCCGAGGCGATGGTGTGCCACTGGCCTGCGATGCCGTAGCCGATCCCTGCCCAGGCTCCGTCCCACAGGAGCGAGCCGGCGGCGGTGAGCAGTCCGAACCGCCCCAATGGCACCTCTGCGATCCCTGCGGGCAGGGCGACGAAATTGCGGATGACCGGGAGCAGCCGGCTCCCGAAGACGCCGAACCGCTCGTGCCGCGCGTACCAGGCCTCGGCCTTGTCCAGGTCGCGATGGCTGAGCAGGATGTACCGGCCGAACCGGTCCACGGCTACCCGTCCCGCGTACCGGCCGACGGCCCAGGCGATGTAGGCGCCGACGACCTCTCCCAGAGCGCCCACGGCGATCACACCGATCAGGCTCAGCTTGCCCTGAGCAGCCAGGACGCCGGCAAAGCCCAGGGTCAGCTCCGAGGACGTCGGCACGCAGCACGACTGCAGGACGCACAGGATGAAGATCGCGCCGTACCCCGCCGTGGAGACGAAGTGGGTGAAGTTGAGCAGCCCGAGGACGTGCACCTGGAGGAGTGTCATCGTGGCCGGGAGGAGTGCGTCATGGGTTCAGAAGGGGGGACGGCCGGCACCGGTGCACCCGTCAGTCTGGCGGTCGAAGATGACACCCAGATGAAGCGCGCCAGCGCAGGTGAGGCGACCGCCAAGGCTCGGGCGCTGCCGTTCAGCTGCCCCAACCCGTGGTGTTGCCGGTGACGCCGGCCGGGCATGCTCGGGGATCGTAGGGCTTCAGCGAGTTGACCGCCTGGGTCGGGGCGGTGAAGTTGCTTGTGCCCGTCCCGCTCGATGTGCCCGTGGTGGTCGAGGTTGTTGCGGGGGCCGCAGTGGTCGACGTGGGCTGGGAGCCGGACGCTCCGGTGGAGGCCGACGGGGGAGACGCGTTGACCGAGAAGCTCGTGCCGGTGGTCACGGTGACGTCCGCCCCGTTGGACGTGGGCCCGTACTCCAGGATCACCGACCCGGACAGGGAGCGGGCCACGAGCTGGGCCGCCGCTTCGTCAGCCGGCGTGCGGTGAGCGTAGGAGACGGTGGTCTCGGCCACCGTTCCGACCGGCGACGCTGTGCCGACGCCCACCATCTGGAAGCCCAGCTTGCCGAGGGCCTGGGAGGTCGTGGCGGCCTGTGTCGCCACCCCGGTGCCGTTGAGCACCGAGACGGTGACGGACTGGGGGCTGGGCAGCGGCTGGCCCGTGAGGCTGTTGGTGTCGTTGTTGATGCCGAGGAACTGGTTGACTATGGATTGGTCGTTGGGCTGCGCCGGGAACTCCACGGAGCCCTTGGCGAACCCCCGGTACTGGTATGTGCCGAACGTGCCCACCATCACCGGGAGCGTCCACTGGGGTGCGCTGTTGAAGCTCACCCCGTGGAAGGTGAGGGCCAGTGTGGCCATCAAGCTCACCGACATTCCGTTGTCCACCGTGAGGTTTGGCGCCAGGGCACTGATCAGCGAGAGGTCGCTTGCGGGGTTGGAGAGCCCGCGATGGGCCACCTTGGATGCCAGCACCCGCAGGAACTCGTGGTCCCGGCGGATCCGTGCCAGGTCGCTCTGCGTCTCGTAGGGCCATGTCCGCGGTGTTGTGGTGGTCACTGTGGGCGACTTGTACTGCAGGTGGCGAGCCCGGACCACTTGGAGGGCCTGGAACCCGGTGAGGTGGTGGCAACCGGCTACCAGCACATTGAGCCCCGAGTAGGCGTCGTGGACGGGCTCGGGGAATTCCATTGTCACCCCGCCCAGCGCTGTCACCACGGCCGCGAAGGTGTCGAAGTTCAGCTCCACGTAGTGCTGGATCGGGATGCCGAAGTCCTCCTCGACGGCTGCCACCAGCTGCCCGGGTCCCTGGTACAGGGAGTTGGCGATCTTGTAGGCACCGTACCCTGTGCCTGTCTTCCGGGAGTTCGGGATGAACAGGTCACGGGGGATCGACAGCAGCCGCACGGACTTCGTGGACGGGTTCAGGTGCAGGATCATGATGACGTCGCTGTTGACGCCGTTCACTGTGTGTGTGCACAGCCCGAACGCCGGTGTCTGCTTCTGCAGGCCGCAGCGGGTCGTGGACCCGACGAGGAGGATGTTCTGGGTTCCGGCGTCCGCGCCGCTGGTCGGGCCCGATGTCAGGCCGTTGACGGTGACCCTGTGGACCTTGTTGGCGAGGTAGTACCCGTAGCCGGCCACTCCGGCGATGAGGACGACGATGGCGATGCCGAGGGCGAGGAGCGTCCGCTTGAGGCGCCGGTGGCGCCCCCGGGGTCGCCTGCCGTCGCCACGCCCGCGGGACCCGCCAGCGCTCCGGCCGCCGGGGCCGCCCCGGCCGCCTCCGCCGGGGCGGGTCCCTCCGCGCGGGGGGACGTCCATGTCTGTCCAGCGAGCTGTGGTGGCCCGACCGGAGCGCCCCGACCGTCTGGACCGGGACGCGTCCACGTTCCGACCGAGCGCGCGCAACCCGTCCTCGTTGGCCACCGGATCCGACATCTCTCCCAACCTACCGACGCTTCCCTTAATGCAGCATTAACCTGATTGTCGCGATCGCGCCGGACTGCCGCCCCCGTGAGCAGGAGCTCGCGGTGCCCCAACACCGCGAGCGAAGGACCGTCGCCCGGCAGTGGCATTCTCTCATCGGCGGCGGCGAGTGTGGGCGCGGCCGACAACCCTTCGGGTCCTGCGCCACCTAGCGTGCCAGTCAGCCGGCAACGACTTGCCGAGCCGACAATCGTTACGTCAAACCCTAAAGGAGCCACAATGACCCTCGGTGACAAGTCGCTGCACTTCCAGGGCAAGGGGACCGACCTGGGCGCGCTGCAGCAGAAGATCGAGGAGCACCTGAAGGCCGACGGCTTCTCGGTGCAGACCTCGGCTCCGAGCAGCCAGGGAGCGGTGCTGCAGGCCAAGAAGGGAGGGTTTCTCCGAGCGGTCGTCGATGCCGACCGGGCGCTCACGATCATGGTCTCGGGCGAACCGAACGACTTCACCGTCCGGGTGGGTATCGGCAAGTGGCTGGAGCACCTTGGGGTCGCTGCCGTTGAGACCTTGCTCATCTCCGATCTGTTCCTGGTCATCGACGTCGCCGAAACGGCATGGAATGTCGAGGTCGAGGACAAGCTCGTCAAGTACATCGAGTCCCTGGTGGGCTGAGCGCCGGGATCGGCCTGCGGTCGCCAACGCCACCGCGCGACGCCTGCTCGCAGCTGAATACTCTCGGCCGCGGCGACGCCTGCTGATCGCGTCACGCCACGGGCGTGGCGTTGGCGGAGAGAGGCAGGGCCACATCGCCGTCCGAGACGCCGGCTCTTCTCCCGGGCCTTGTCGATGACAGCCAATCCGCAGACGCTGTCACTCGTCGAAGCGACCACCACCATGGTCGCCACGAGCAACCCGACGGTGTCGGCCACGCCGAAGATCGTGGGACCCGATACCTTCTCTCCGGTATCGTATGCCCTGGTGGATGGGGTGACCGTGGCCGTGCCGTGAACGCTTCGTGCGTCGATGACGCTGCCCGAGCACGTGGGCTCGCGGCCCTCTTCGACCCGCACCACGCCTCGTCTCGCGGTCCGGCGGCGGTGGTTGTCATTGCCCAGTCGTAGAGGCTGCGCCCGCCCAGAGCCGCTACCGGACGATGGCCGCGCAACCATCCTGCTGGCAAGGATGAGCGGACCGGGATTCGTCACCTTGCCGGTTCGGGCACCACGCCACGATAGGCGCCCAGATCTCCGGCGTCGGCGCGCTGCGGCGCGGCGTGCGCCTCCGGGGATTTGAACCCCGAACCTGCGGATTAAGAGTCCGTTGCTCTGCCGTTGAGCTAGAGGCGCACCGGGCAGTGTAGGCGATCGGGCGCCCCCGACTTCCCCCGGCGCCGCCCGCTGGCGGGTGGTCGCAGGAGGCGCTCCGCCCGTGTCTTGGCCGTTGGCACCGGTCTCCGGGCCGCCTCAGCCAAGCGTCCGCCCGAAGAAGTCCCAGATGAGCGGCCAGGCCTTGTTGGCCGCCTCCGGCCGGTACATGTCCCGGTTCACGGCAAAGAAGGCGTGGCCGGCGTTCTCGAAGGTGTGGAACTCGAAGACCTTGCCTGCTTCCTCCAGCGCCCTCCCCAGTGCCGCCGTCTCCTCGGGGGCCGGATGTGTGTCCTCCGCTCCGAACAAGCCGAGCAGCGGACAGTGCAGGTCCGGCACCAGGTGAACGATGGGATGGACCTTGAGCGGCACCCCCTCGGGAGGTTCGTTCACCACGAAGGCGCCGTAGCAGTCCACGGCCGCGTCCAGCGGGAGCGAGCAGGCCGCAAGGAGCGACTGGCGCCCCCCGGAGCAGTAGCCGATGGTGCCTACCTTGCCGTTGGACTCCGCCAGCGCGCGCAGGTGCTCGATGGCGCCCCGAACGTCACCCACCAGCTGCTCGTCCGGAACGCCGCCCTTCTCCCGAGCGACGGCGGCTGCCTCGGCGGGATCTCGGCCGATGCCCTCCCGGCTGTAGAGGTTCGGGCAGAGGGCCAGATATCCGTGGTCGGCGAACCGACGGGTGATCTCCTTGGTCTCCTCGTCGTAACCGGGCATGTGGTGGATGACGACCACCCCGCCGCCGGCCGCTACCTCGAGGGGCCGGGCAAAGTAGGCCTCCAGCTCGTCACCGCCGTTGCCGGTGATACGGATCGTCTCTGCTCGTATGGCGTCGCTGGCCATTGGTACCTCTCTCTGTGTCGTGTCTCTGTGTCGTGTCCTGCATTGGATCGGTCTGCGCCGGCCGGTTCGGGTTCGGCCACGGCGGCGTCTCCGCGGAGACACGCGCTGCGCCCGCCTCCTGGATGAGCCCCGGCGTCGTCAGTGGTGGATCGCCTTGGTCACCAGGTACTCCTCGAGACCGTAGCGGCCGCGCTCGCGGCCGAAGCCCGAACGCTCGAGGCTGCCGAACGGTGCCTGGGAATTGAACGCGGCGCCGTTGACGTCCACCTGGCCCGTCCGGAGGCGGCGCGCCACCCGCTCCGCCCACCGGGTGTCCGCGGCCCCGACGGCGCCACAGAGCCCGTGCTCAAGGTGCCGCGCACATCCATGCCTGTCTCCTCTGGGGATCGGGCCGAGTCGGCTTCCGGCATGACCGGATCGACTGTAGGCGCCTGGGCTCCAGAACGAACGTTTGTCGGAGATTGGGCGTCGTGGCCGTCCGGCGGGAAGCGCGAGTGCTAAAAGAATGCAGAGATGCGGACGTGCAGACGGACGGTGGCGATGCTGGTCCTGGCGCTGGCGGGCGTGGCAGGGCTCCTCGTCGCTGGAGGTGGTGGACCGCCCGCCGGCGCGGCGCCTGCACGCCGGGCGGCGCCGCGGGCCTCGCTCTCCTGCAGGGCAGGCACGGGCACAGGCGCGCCCGGTGTCACCTCCAAGACCATCAAGGTGGCCGCCATCTCCACCCTCTCGGGAATCCTCGCCGCCGACTTCGGCTCTCTCGTGCCCGGCGTCAAGGCGTACTTCGACATGGTGAACGCCCACGGCGGGGTTGACGGGCGCACGATGCAGCTGGCGTACAACCTCGACGACGCCGGTCTCTCCAGCCAGTTCCAGGCCGACACGCACACGGCAATCGACCAGGACCGCGCCTTCGCCGTGGCCGCGTCGTCGTACTGGTTCACGCCTACCTACTTCGCCCAGACGTGCACGCCCACCTACGGGTACAACGTGAACGGCAACTGGGCGGGACCGCCGAACCTGTTCGCAGCCGGCGGTTCCGTCCTCTCGCTGAAGACGATCGCCCCCGCCGTCGCGTACCTCATCGACAGGACCAGATCGACCTCGGTGGCCATCTTGGCCTACAACGTGTCCACGTCGTCCGACCTCTGCCGGGCCACGGGCACGCTCCTGCGAAGGGCCGGGTACCACGTGAGCTTCACAGACCTGAAGCTGACACCGATCGATGCCAACGTCACCCCCGACGTCCAGCGCATGCAGCAGGCCGGCGCCAACTTCGTGCTCTCCTGCATGACAGTCACAGGCAACGTGGCCCTGGCCCGGGCCGTCCAGCAGTACGGGCTGAAGGTGCACCAGCTGTGGTTCGACGGCGCCGACGCCACGGTGGTGAAGAAGTACAAGAGCCTGCTGCAAGGCGTCTACTTCAACGTCCAGAACGTCCCGGAGTCGGCGGCCACGGTGTTCCCGGGCGTCTACAAGGGCCTCGCCACCTATTTGCAGGCCATGAACCGCTACGCCCCGGGGTACGCCGGCAACGCCCTGGCGCTGGACGGCTGGGAGTCCGCCGCGCTGATGGTGGCCGGCATCAGGGCGGCCGGCCACCATCTGACCCAAGCGGGTGTGGTGGCGGCCACCAACAAGCTGACGGACTTCAGCGCCGGGGGGCTCCAGGACCCCGTGGACTGGGCAACGGCGCACACCCAGCCGACAAGGGTCTCCTGCAGCGCGTTCGAGCAGGTGAAGGGGACCCGAGCCGTCCCGGTTCTCGGGCACGGCAAGCAGGTGTTCCTGTGTTTTGCCGCCGCCACTGTGCGCCATCCCGAGCCCGTGGCCGCGCCCAAGGGCCTGCCCGGCCCGACCGGCTGAGCGACCCGGCCCCCGGCCGTGGAGCAGCTGATCGGGTTCGCCGTTCCCGGCCTGCCGTACGGGTGCGCGTACGCGGTATTTGCCGTGGGACTGTGCCTGACCTACCAGACGACCGGGGTGTTCAACTTCGGCTACGGAGCGCAGGCGTACGCGTCGGCATTCGTGTTCGGCTGGCTCGTCCAGTACAAGGCCTGGCCGGTGTGGGCCGCCTTCGTGGCGGCGGTGGTCGTGCTCGGTCCGGGGCTCGGGCTCGTGCTCGACCGGTTCTTGTTCCGGCGGATCCCCAGCACCAACACCACGGCCAAGATGGTGACCGGACTCAGCCTGCTCGTGGGGATCCCCGCGCTCCTGCCCGTCCTCTTCGGGAACGAGAACGTCGTCGGGGTTCCGAGCGTCGCGTTCGACCCCAACACCGTGTACTTCCACCTGTTCGGGCTGGCCGTGGTGCCGGTGAACGGCATCGTCCTCAGCGCCGTCGTGCTTGCCGTGGCCATCCTGGTGGTCCTCGTTCTGCTGCTGCGAGTCACGTTCCTGGGGCTCGAGATGCGTGCCGCGGTGGAGAGCCGGCGGCTGGTCCAGCTGGGCGGCGTGGACGGCGATCGGGTCACGGCCACGGCATGGGCCATGTCCGGTTTCATGGCCGGTCTGGCAGGGGTCCTGCTGGCGCCCATGCAGGCGACGGTCCAGTCCCAGGACTTCGTCACCCTCATGGTGGCAGCCATCGCCGCCGCCGCCTGGGCGGCCCTGCGCTCCATGCCGGTGGCTGCCGCGGTGGGTGTCCTGCTGGGGGTGGCGAGCGTGACGCTCCAGGGTTACCTTCCGACCGGGAGCATCTGGTACTCGGCCGCGCTCCCGGCCATGCCGTTCATCGTGCTGGTGGCCGCGCTGCTCACCGTGCCCGGCCTGCGCCGCCTGGATGCCTCGGTGGACCCGCTGTCCACGGTCGATCCGCCGCAGCCCCCGCCTGTGGCCCGGGCCCGCGCACCCGAGATCGACCGGGTCGTGCGCACGGGATGGTGGGTGCTGCTCGTCGCCTTCGTCGTCTCGATGCTCACCTGGATGCCCCGTGGCTGGGAGACGGTGCTGAACCAGGGCCTGGCGTACTCGGTGATCTTCCTTTCGATCACCCTGCTGACCGGCACCGCCGGGCAGCTGTCGCTCGCCCAGGCGACGCTGGCCGGCGTCGCCGCGTTCACGGCCGGGCAGCTGGCAGAGCACCTGGGGCTCACTTTCCTCGTGGGCGGCCTGGTCGGATCGGTCCTGGCCGCCGCCGTGGCCGCCGTCCTGGCGCTGTTGTCGATGCGCCTGCGCGGCCTCGGACTGGCCCTGATGACGTTGGCCGCCGCACTGCTGTTCGACGCCGCGGTGTTCTCGGCGTCGTCGGTCAGCGGGGGGACAGGGGGCATCACCATCCGGGCGGCCTGGCTCGGGCTGGACCTGCTGGCGCCCGATGGGCACGTGTACTTCGTGGTGGCCCTTGCCGTCCTGGTGATCTGCACCGGCGGGGTGGTCCTCGTCCAGCGGGGCACCGTGGGGCGGTACCTGGCCGCCATGCGCGGCAGCGAGGTGGGAGCAGGCGGCGTGGGCGTCAACCTCCCGTGGCAGCGGGTCCTGGTGTTCGCCCTGTCGGGAGCACTGGCCGGCGTTGGGGGCACCCTGCTGGCCGTCCAGCAGACGGTCATCGCCCCGGCGGCCTTCAACTACCAGCTGTCCGTGGCGTTCGTGGTGGTCGTCGTCACCACCGGGGTCGGTTCGGTGGAGGGGGCCATCCAGGCCGGGATGGGCCTCGTGGTCATCGAGGAGCTGTTCCAGTACGCCCCACCCCGGTTCGAGGGTTTGACGTTCGTCCTGTTCGCCCTGGGGGCCCTCGCCTACGCCGCCCATCCGGAGGGTGTGGTCGAGCTGGAGAAGCGGCGATGGACTGCCCGGGCCGAGCGGCTGATCCTCCGCCGGCGCCATCCCGGCTCGGCGGCCGTCACGGGGGAGTCGTGATGCTCGCCGTGACCGACGTGCGCAAGTCCTTCGGCGGGACCGCGGCGGTGCGCTCCGCGTCGCTGACTGTGGAGGCCGGGGAGAGCGTGGGACTGATCGGGCCGAATGGCGCCGGCAAGACGACGCTGTTCCGGTGCATCAGCGGTGAGCTCCGCCCCGATGCCGGGACGGTAGCGTTCGGCGGCCGAACGCTGGGCCGCATGCCGCCGTGGCGCCGGGCCCGTCTGGGGATCGGCCGGACCTACCAGCGCGTGGAGGTGTTCCCCGAGCTCACGGTCCTGGACCACCTGTTGGTGGCCGACCGGGCACCCCGTCACCGAGGTGCGCTGTGGCGCGATCTCCTCAACCGATCGGCGCCCCGACCCACAGAGCTCGACCGCATGGCCGCCGTCCTGGCCATGGTGGGCCTGGAGGCCGTGGCCGACCGGCCGGTGGGTGCCCTGGGGCTCGGAACCTGCCGCCTGGTGGAGCTGGCACGCGCGGTCGTGGCCGGGCCCCGGTTGCTGCTGGCAGACGAGCCGTCCTCGGGGCTCGACGGGGACGAGACGGCCTCGCTGGCATCCGTGCTCCGGGCGTTGCAGCGGTCCAGCGGGATGGCCGTGCTGGTCGTGGACCACGACCTCCGCCTGGTGGAGGCCGTGGCCGACCGGGTGCTCGTCATGGACCTGGGCCAGGTGGTGGCGTCGGGCGCCTTCGATGCGGTCATGTCGGCGCCCGCGGTCCGCCGGGCGTACCTGGGCACGGCCTGAGGAGCCCTGGGCGATGGCCGACGCCTTGGGGGTGGACCACGTGAGCGCCGCCTACGGCCCGTACCGGGCCTTGTTCGACGTCTCGTTCGCCGTGGCCGCCGGGGGAGCGGTGGCTCTCGTCGGGCCCAACGGGGCGGGGAAGTCCACGGTGGCGCGCACCGTGTCGGGATTGCTGGCGCCCACCGGCGGGCGGGTGCAGGTGGGCGGACGGGACGTGACGGGGTGGCCCGCGTGGCGCATCGCCCGGGCGGGCCTGGCCCACGTGCCCGAGGGGCGGGCCGTCTTCGGCGCCCTGAGCGTGGAGGAGAACCTCCGCCTCGCCTTTCGCCGGCGTGCCGGCCGGGCCGCGGTCGGCCGGCTGCTGGGCCGGGCCTACGAGCGCTTCCCCGTTCTCGGGGAGCGGCGCCACCATCCGGCCGGGACCCTCTCTGGCGGCCAGCAGCGTCTGCTGTCCCTGGCCGGAGTCCTGCTCGCCCCGCCGCTCCTCGTGGTGGCCGACGAGCTGTCCCTGGGGCTGGCGCCCGTGGTGCTCGACGACGTCTACACCCAGCTGGCCGTGCTGCGCGCCGCCGGCACGGCCCTGCTGGTCGTGGAGCAGCAGATCGACCGGGTCCTCGCGCTGACCGACCGGGCTGTCGTCCTCGAGCGCGGCGCCGTCGCCTACGACGGGCCGAGCACCGGCGCGCCGGCGGCACTGGCCCGGGTGGTGCGCACCATCGGCGACGGCGCGGCCGGGCGGTCAGTCGGCCCGGATGACGAACCGGGGGGGCACCCCCACCAGGCGGTCGGGGAGCGGTAGCTCACAACGCTCGGCCCACTCCACGTCGGAAAGACGGCTGAGGCGGGGCGTCCGCCATCCGGCGTCCACCACCATGGCGGCCAGCCGCCCGGGATGCGTTCCCGCCCCGAGGGGCAGCGACTGGCGGAGTGCGGGCTCGTAGTCCGCGTGGTGCTCGGGCGGGACCCGCCGCACGCGCTGCAGCTGCCGCCGCGCGCCGCCGCGGAGGCGCTCGATTCCGTCCACCTCGCCCCAGAGGCTCTCGACCAGCACCAGCCGGCCGGTGGGGGCGACCGAGCGCCAGGCCCGGAGGGCGGCGGTGGGGTCCGGGAGGGTCCACAGCAGGTGGCGCTCCATGACGGCGTCAAAGGCGCCTTCGGGGGGCTCGGTGGCCGGAGCGTGGACGACTTCGAGGTCCAGGCCCAGCGAGTCGGCCCTGGTCCGCAGCCGGTCCAGCATGCCCGTGGACAGGTCCACCGCCGTGACCCGGTGCCCGAGGCGGGCGGCCAGGAGGCTCAGGAAGCCGGTGCCGGCCCCGCAGTCAAGGACCTTGGCCGGCGCCGGCGGAAGGACCGCCTCCAGGGCTGCCGTCCAGGCGGCGTCCACCATGGGGCTGCGGGGGCGGTGCTGGCGCGAGTTGTCGTAGGTGGGGGCGTCGTCGTCCCAATACCGCCGGATGTCGTCCAGGAGGGCCATGGTCCCGGGTCTATCGCATCTCGCCGGTGGGCGGCACGCCCCCGCTCGGTCCCGCCGCGCCGGTAGGGTGGTCGGTGGCCCGGTCCGCCGGCGATGGTCCGGCACGACGGTGGGGGGTGGCGCCACCTGGCCTACGTAAGGGCGGCGCGTCGTGGACGTTCGTCCGTCCCGGACTGACTGCGACCCCCCATGCGCTTGAAGCGACTGAACCCGATCCAGGTGGCGGCCTCGGCCGCCGGAGCCGTGCTCTCCGCGGTGATCGCCTCGTTCTTCGGCGTGGAGGGCACGATCATCGGCACGGCCATCGGGAGCATCGTCGCCACCTCGGCCAGTGCGCTGGTGTGGGAGTCGATCGAGCGGGGCCACGAGGCCGTCCGCCAGGTGGTGGTGAAGGACCACACCCCCTTCCTGCGCAGCGGCACGACCGGGTCCGCCGGCGAGGTGACGAGCGCCGGAGCCGAGGCCTCCGCCGTGGACGTCCGAGTCGACGCGGGGATGGACGCCCAGGTGGCGGCCGGCCAGCCTGCAGCCCCGGGACGACCGGGGAGCCCAGATGAGCCTCCGGGACCGGCCTCCCGCCCGGTCGAGACGGCGGCCGCAGGGGGGGCAGCCACGGGCACTGGGGCCGGAGCCGGAGCGGCGACGGGGGCCGCCGGCGCCGGGGCCGTGGCTCGGGCCGGAGCCGGGGCCGGAGCAGCCGCAGGCTCGGTGTCCGCGTCGCTGCGGCACAGCGGCGCGATCACCGGGCAGCGCCGTCTGCTGGCGTCGAGCCGGGGCGGGCGTCCCTTGCCGGTGCACCGGACGGCAGCGTCCCCCGAGCGCCGGTCCGGTGCGACGATCCCCGAGCGCCGGTCCGCCGCCGCCACCCGTTCGCTGCGGCGAATCACGCTGGTCGTCCTGTCCATCGTGGGCGTCTTCGCACTGGCCCTGGGGGTGATCACGGCGGTCGAGGTCATCGCCGGCCGACCCATCTCCTCGCTCCTGGGCAGGAGCGGCACACGCGGCGGCACGACCGCCGTCAACGCCTTCACCGGCACGAAGCCCGCGCCGTCCCGGACGCCCGCGCCGCCGGCGACGACCCCCACCACGGCCCCCCCCGTGACCACTCCCTCCACGTCCACGACGTCCACCAGCAGCACGACCACCACGACGACCACCACAGCCGGGGCGGCGTCCTCCACCACGACCACGACGACCACCTCCACCACGGCTCCACGGTCGGTGCGGGGCACAGGGGCGGGGGGATCGGCGGGTTGACGCTCAGGGCCCCGGTGTGCGGGGGGGCCGGCGTTCAGGCCTTCGCCAGGTCCACGAGCCAGGGTGGGCACCGCCTCGGGCGCCCGGCCCCGGTGACCGCGTGCAGGGTGACCGCCGTCATCGCCGGCTCACCGTCCACCGTGAGGAGGTAGCCGATCTCGAAGGACGCCCCCCGGGCGCTGGCCAGGACCAGATGGATGTCCACCAGCTCGTCGAAGAGGACCGAGCGAAGGTAGCGGGCGGTGAGCTCGACCACCGGCAGCTCCAGGCCGCCGGCCCGCAGTTCGGCGTACGGATGGCCGACCGAGCGGAGGTACTCGACCCGGGCTTCCTCGAGGTACGGCAGGTAGGCAGCGTGGTTGACCACCCCCATGGCGTCGGTGTCGGCGAACCTGGCCCGTACCCGATGGCAGAATCGGTAGGCGGCCACGTCGGTCGGAGGTCGGAAGGTCGCTCGCATCCGCGCCATCCTCACACGGGGCTCCGGCGCGGGCGATCGGAGGCAGCCGCCGTGGACGCGCCAGGGATAGGGGAGCAGATGAGCATGCCGGTGTCGGCACGAGGCGAGACGGAGCAGGGCCCCGCCCCGGTGCGGGCGCCTCTGTCGCTGACC
>DAHUZE010000029.1 GCA_027306755.1 Acidimicrobiaceae bacterium
GAGCGGTCCAGGCGGAACCGGCCTGCAGCTGCCCGGCAGAGACGTGGCGACGGAGCGCGTTGGCAACCTCGGCGTCGATCAGGTGGGGGCTGTGCACCTGCTCGGTGCCGAGCGCCCGGCGAGCCGGGCCGGCGTTGAGCAGTGCCGACACCGCTGCCGACGCATCGAAGACGATCACTGCTCGGCTCGGCCAGCGTCCACCGCGCTGACGATGGCCGTGGTCGTGACCTTGAGGTCGGGCAGCGTGCCGAGCAGGGCAGAGTTGTCGGCCCTGCGCGAGACGTCGGCGAGCTCTCTCACCGCCACAGCCCCCGTCGAGGTGCCGTCGCGAGCCGCGAGCCGCTCCAACCGTTCCACGACCTCGTCGGGCACGTTCCGCAGGTAGAGCGTCCTCATGTGGCAATATGCTAGCATATTGCGCGCGAGCGCGTCAGCGACGGTCGCAAGGCGTGGCAACGATGTGGCGGTCGAGTGGCGATCGGCGCGCCCGGCCGTGCCGCAGCCAGAGCCATGGCGACCGACGGGACCGTGAAGTCGCAACAGCAGCCAACGAGCCGCGACTGCGGCGGACGGTCGCCCCAAGGGACTCCGAGCCCAGCTCGGTGATGCGGGCCAGGATGGCCTCGGCGCAGCGGGTGCGCCGAGCGTCCGCGTGCCCTACCATTCCGGCGTCACGATGACGAGGAGGTCTCCGTGGCCACGGTCGTCGCCGACATGTCGGTGTCGCTCGATGGGTTCGTCGCCGATCCCGCCGACAGCGTGGAACATGTCTTCGCCTGGTATGGCGAGCCGCAGCCCCGTACGCAGCCCACCGAACCCCGGGCCGACGACCCCGCGCCGAGCCTCAGGGTGATCGTCTACGGGCGCAGGACCTTCGAGCTTGCCCGCGGCTGGGGCGGTGCCCACCCCACCGGAAGGACGGTGATCGTCGTCACCCACCGGCTCCCCGAGGGCTGGCCCCAACCCGGGTCGAGTGTCTCATTCGTCACCCTCGGCTTCAAGCTGGCGATGGAGCGCGCGGCCGCGGTCGCCGGACCCGGCGTGGTCGCCCTCGGCAGCCCGAGCGTCATTCAGCAGGGACTCAACCTCGGGCTGGTGGACCGCATCCAGGTGAAGATGGTTCCGGTGCTGCTCGGCACGGGGATCCGCCTGTTCGACAACCTCACGAGTGGGCCCATCAAGCTCGAGGGGCCGGTGGTGACCGAGGGCAACGCCGTGACCCATCTCACGTACCACGTCTCGGGCCGGCGGGCCTACGAACACTGAGGCGGATCCGGTCAAACATGTCCGTCAGGTCGGAATCCCCTGAGCCGATGACGTCCACGTGAGCGGCCCGCGCCAGCTGTTCGCGATCACGCCACACGCGCTCCGGTGCACCTACGCAACCGAGCTGCTCGTGGCCATTGGGGACCTCCGGCTGGTGCAGGGGCGCACGGGCACCGGAGCGTCGCCATCAGCGAGCGGTGCACGGCGGTGGCCCCGGCCCGGATCGCGGTCGGGCCCGAGGTCGCCGTCGGCCGACCATTCGGCGACCACGTGCCAGTGGAGCCGCCCCTGGCCATCCCGGGTGCACCCCTCGACGCGGCGGGCGGGGCCACGGCCGTGCGCCTCGACCCCTACGACCCGGTCGGGCCCTGCTGGCGGGGCCAGGCCTGCGGAGCCGGCACACGTGGCGCGAGTCGGTGCTGGAGCGGACCTGCCAGCGGCACTGGTTCACCTGGACGGGAGTGCCGCTCGGGTGAGCCGCTCTCGGCTATTGTCGCCGGCCGTGGATCATCGAGACGACCCAGATTCCGAGCGCGACCCCGATGACAGCCCCGGCGACGATGCGCACGCCCACGAGCAGGAGGACCTCGTGCGGACGGGGTCGGTCGCGGCCTTGAGGCGGAGGGTGGGTGCGTGCTCGCATCATGGGCCGACGGTACTCGATCTCCCCTGGCGACCCGATAGTGGATCGGCTCCGGATGGGTGACGAGCTACGCGCGGCGACGCGGGCAGGCAACGGAAGGAACGGCGGCCTCGCGACGCCAGCGGTCGGACCAGGGGGTAGGGTCCCCTACCGGCGTCCACGCGAGGCCGGGCACCGCCTTGGGGAGATTCGGCCTTCCTCCAATGCCGTTTACTTAAGTTAGGATCTCGATCGCCTCCAGCAGGGGCCGGGTGGGCTGGGGCCAGCCGCGGTGGTCGGGCCGCTTGACGGCGAAGTTGGACATCTTGCGCTTGACTACCCGAGGCTGCGCGCGAAGGCGGCGGGGGGCAACGGCTCGCGAACGATCTCGGCCACCGCGTCGCGGAAGACCGCAGCCAGCGCCTCAGAGGGAAAAGCCCGGAGCCGCCCGGGTGCTCCGTCGCACGGCCCGAAGACTTCGGGTGAAGGAGAGGCGCTGGGGGGCGAGGGCCGCCTGGAGCGCGGCGTCGTGCATCAGCCGCCGGATGGCGTGGTGCACGCAGAGATAGCCGTAGACCTCCTGCTCGACGCCGGCCGGCTGCTTCGAGCGCAGCACCGCCTGGGGTCCGCGCTGATGGGTCTTCAACTCGTCGAAGACCAGCTCGCATTCCCAGCGCTGGGCGTAGAGGGCCGCCAGCTCGGGCGCCGGGGCCGCGGCGGGGTCGAGCACGGTCGTGAGTAGGCGATACCGCTCCGGCATCCCGGGGCGGCCCGGGTCGTCAAGCCGGTACTCGATCACCCGCACCGGGAGGGGGGCCTGATGGCGGTGGCGGTCGGCGAAGGCGTGGACGCGGGACTGGTAGGACCCATCCGCGAGGACCGCGTCCCGGGGCAACTGCATCCGGGTGGACACCCGCCAGCACAGCGCGGCCCCCGTGGCCGCCGCCCCCTGCCAGCGCCCGTAGCTGTACAGCCCCCGATCCGCGAGCACCAACGCCCCCGGGGGGAGATCGGGGAGCATCCGGTCGGCCAGCCGGCGCTCCGACGTGGTGTAGGGACCGAGCGCCACCTGCAGCACCGCGTGGGTCCCGGCTTCGGCCAGCGCCACCAGGCGGATCTGGGGGAACGCCGCCCCGGTGGCCCGCCGGCTCGATCCCGGCCGCCCGAACGCCGCCGCGTTGGCCGGGGTGTCGGCGACGTCGAGGCAGGTCCTGTCCAGGCTCAGCACCCGCCAGTCCCGGTAGAACGCCCCCGGGGTGGCGGCGGTAGCCACCGGCCGCGCCACCGCCCCGAACAGCGCCGCCAGCGGCGCCGGCCCGAGCCGCCGCCGGGCTTGGAAGAGGGCGGCCTTCGTCGGCACCGTGCACCGAGTCTGCCAGCCGCTCGACCACCCCAGCCCCTCGACCAGTTGGCGCATGACCTCCTCGTACGAGGAGGCCCGGAACAGCGCCAGGGCGAGCACGTAGTACACCACCACCCGCGCCGGCAGCAGCCGCGGCCGGCGCTCCCGGCGGCCGGTGGCAGCAACCACCGTGTCGACCACCTCGGCCGGGAAGATCCGCGTCAACACCCCAATCGAGATGTGGTCGGAGAGACGCTGGTCGGTCGCCGGCTTGATCCAGCCTGCCCGGGGCATCGGCCCCGGGATAGCACGGTTGGAATCCTAAGTAAACGGCATTGGGCCTTGCTCGATCGTCCGGCAGCCCGGGTGTTGACGGGCGGGCTGAGGTCTAAAAATGCCCATCCAACGGGGAGGATCGTGGGGGTGGAGCCGGATCCGTCCAGAGGAGGGCCCTCATCGTGGGAGTGAAGCGCCGCCGGTGCCGGCCGCGGGTCCGCGTGAGCGCCGACGGGCACGGCTTGGTCACCCACGCGGAGGTCCGTCTGCTGAGCGACCCGGTGGCCCGGACCGGTCTGGCGCGCGACCTGACCGCGGCGCCGGCGCCGTGGCAGCCGCGGGACGGCAGCACCCCGCCGACGACGTGTTGACCGACCTTTCGGAGCGGGAGCAGATCCCCATCGGGCAGACTGTCCAGGTGGACCACGACGCGAACAGCCCGCGGTGACCACGCTGATCACCTCAGTTCCGCCGCAGAAGGCGCCGGGGGCTGTACCCGTCGGCCCCGTGGGTCGCTGTCTCGCCCGTGGGCTGCTCGCCCGCGGCGAGTCGGTCCGAGTGCTCTGCGCGCACAGCGAGGCATCCGGCTGGCCCCCCTGGCATCGAGATCATCGAAGGCAGTGGGCTGCGCCCGTCGGAAGCGCCGGACGCGTTCGTCGGGATCGACAGGCTGTTCTTGGCCGGTGCCGCGCCTGAGGTTCGCACCGAGCGTCCCTACTCGGTCGGCGAGGTCGTGAGCCGCGCAGTCGGAGGAGGAGCGAGCGCGATCGTGGTGCTCTCCTCGCATGGCCCGGTGTTCGAGATGACCCTCCCGCCGGAGCAGTGGCATTGGCTGGCCATTGAACGCGCCGTCGAGGCGTCCCCGGTGGCCTGGACGCACATACGTCCCTCGGCGGTCATGGCCAGCATGCTCGCCGGAGGCTACCCGCCGACCGGGTCGTCCTGGGCCGAGGTCATCCGCGCCAGTCGGGTCGTCCGGGAGCCGTATGTGGATGCCCCTTATCCCTTCATTGACGAAGAGGACCTCGCCGTTGTGGCCGCAACCGTCCTCTTTGACCCAGGGTACGCCGGGTCGGAGTTGGACGCCCTGGGTCCGGCGATCAGCGCCCGGCAGCGGGCTGGCCTGATCAGTGAGGCGATCGGCGAAGCCATCACGGTCGACGAGATGACCCCCGACGAGGCTCGGCTCGTCTGGCGGAGCCAGGGCTGGCCCGAAGAGACCATCGAGGTCACCCTCTGGGCGCAGTCGCAATTCCTGGCTCAGCCGGCGATCTCCGATCCGACTGTCGAACGCATCTTGGGACGGGCGCCACGGACGTTCGCGGACTGGCTTCAAAGGCACGTCGAGGCGTTCCGCTAGCCAGCCGAGCCGAGCGACGGCGCGAGCTGGAGCTCCGGCCCCCGGGCCGCCATGGGGACGAGCCGGCCGCCGCGACGACCGGCCCGCCCCCTGGGCGTCTGGCGACAGCGCTGACGGGCGCCCGCCAGGACGCCGCCTATCCCTTGCCCAGCGACCATACCTCCGGATAGATGTGGTTGGTCGAATCCTGAGCGGTGACCCCGTGGAGATGGTCGCTGATCACGGAGATCTGATAGACGCTGTTGGGCATGAAGAGCAGCGGCAGTTGCTTGGCCACAAAGTTCTCGTAGGTGTACAGCGCGTCTAGCCCCGGCTGAACGTGACTGGCCTCGATATTCGAGTTATTGACACTGTTGTTGTAGTTCCCGACGTTGTCGGGAGCGCCACTGTGCAGGATGATCTCCCCGGTCGGGTAGTAGACCGGCACGTAGGTGGTGGTCGGCGCGCCGAGGTAGGTCAGCTCCCACGAACACCCCTTTCCCGTGCTGGCGTCACACCCCGACTCGGTCGCAGCAACCGTGCCGAAGGGGGCCTCGGATAGGGCGAGCTGGATCCCAGCCTCCGCCAGGCTGGACTTCCACGCCTGCATGATCTGCGAGAAGGCGGGGGTCCCGCTCGCATACAACATGGTGAAGCTGAGCGCCGCCCCGCGGGCGATCCTCGTCCCGCAGTCGCCCGCCGCCGCACCTGGGTGCGCGCAGGTAGCGGGGGCATCGGTGCCATGAAGGTTCCACCCGTGGCTCACCAGCAGCTGGCGTGCGTCCGCTACGCTGTACGGGTAGATGGGGTGCGCCGCCAGCGGGCTCACGAATTGGCTGGGCGGCTGGACCGGGACCGGGCCGTAGTCCGGGCTGCCGTACCCCTTGAAGACCTGCTTGATGTACTGATCCTCGTTGATGAGCCGCTGCATGGCCTGACGCACGTACAGCTGGTCGAAGATCGGCCCGACGTGGGGGTTGGCGAAGTTGAACGGGACATAGGAGATGCCCCAGTAGAGCCAGGGCTTCACCCGGAATCCGTCTCGGA
Source organism: Acidimicrobiaceae bacterium (assembly GCA_027306755.1). Lineage (GTDB taxonomy): Bacteria > Actinomycetota > Acidimicrobiia > Acidimicrobiales > RAAP-2 > JAJYVT01. The sequence continues at coordinate 5,893 of DAHUZE010000029.1, forward strand.
TCAGACGCTGCCGCAGGGCCACGTCCTGGAAGGGCAGGAAGCCGTAATCCACCCGGCCCGCGAGGAGGGCATCGAACTCGGCCGTGGCGCTGGTGAAGGTCAAAAGCTCGTATCGCGATACCCGGGGCCGTTGCGGCCCGGAATAGCGGGTGTTTGGAACAAAGGACGCAAATCCCGTCCCGGGGTTGAAGCCCACACCGGGCTGCAGGCGCCAGGGACCATCGACGACCTGCCACAGCCGATTGGTATCCCATGTGGCAAGCGTCTTGGACTGGTCATTGAGATAGTTGTACACCGCCTCCGCTCCGGCCCGGGTCGTGTCGTAGCCGCCGACGGATCCGCGAGCCGACGTCTTGTCCCAGGCGTGCTGCGGTATCGGCGTCACCTGGGCCAGGCCGTTGTAGAGGAGGTAGTTGGGGTTGAAGGTCTGATTGAACGAGATCGAGAACTGGGATGGATTCCCGAAGTCCATGCTGACGATGTGAGAGCTCCAATCCCCGGGAGCCCAGATCCCCCAGGCGCTCTTCTCGGCCAGGAGCAGGTTCATCCAGAACTCCACGTCCCTGGAAGTGACCGGACGGCCGTCCGACCACAGGTAGTGGCGCAGCCGGACGGTCACAGTCCGGCCGTGGTTGGAGAGCACCGGAGGGTACCCCAGGCTGAGCCGATAGTTGATCGTGGGAGCAGCCGTGCCCTCATGACCGAACCAGTACAGCGGCCGCCACAGCAGGGGCTGGAAGTAGGTGATGTCCGAGTTCTGGGCGTCCTGGATGGGGTACATCGGGAAGATGTAGGTCGGCGGGGCGCCGATCTGGTTGGCGAAGGTCACCGTGCCGCCGCTGCCGCTCGCACTGCGCGCTACCGGGCTCGGGCGTGGTGTCGATGGCGACGTTCCGCACGCCGCCAGCAGGACGGCGCCGCCAAGCACCGCCACACCCGCCACCAGCCGCCGCCGACAGGTCGATTCACTCACCGCGCTCCTCCTCGTCACTAATCTGCGCCGGCCGAGCCTTGGCAGACACGTCGAGTCTGTGGCCTTGGCTCACTGGCTGGATCTCGCCTCCCGTCTTCGCTGCGCTCCCCTCGGGCGCCTCTTCGGAACCTTGGGCCCTGGCCAGGTGATGCATGATCGGCCGCGTCCGCGCATACACCTGGCGATAGAGGCGGTACCCCGCGTCGTACCGCTCGCGCAGCTGTGATTGCGGTTCGATCACCACGCCCGGCGCGTCCGGGCCGGGTCCGCCCCCGGTCCGCTCCGCTTGGCCACTGGCGATGAGAACGTCTCCGTGAGCGGCGCTGGCGTGAGCGTGGGGCGCGAGCTGTGGCTCCCCGGTCACGTCGCTGACAATCTGAAGCCAGAGCCGGTGCGCGGAACCGCCGCCGGTGGCGCGCAGCTGCGGAGCCAGACCGGTGACCTCACGCATCACCTCCAGGTTGTGGCGGATGCCGTATGCCACCCCCTCGAGGATGGCGCGGAAGACGTCGGCCCGCCCGTGCTGGAGGGTCAGGCCGATGACCACGCCCCGAGCATCGACGTCAAACAGGGGGGTTCGCTCGCCGGCGAAGTAGGGAAGGACGAGGAGTCCCATCGCCCCTGGTGGGCTCGCGGCCGCGCCGTCGAACAGCACGGCCCAGTCCGGCCCCCCTGCCAGGGCTCGAAACCAGTTGGTGATCGATCCCGTCGTGGCCATGCCGGCGGCGACCGTGATCGACTGAGGCTCCACTCCAACCGTGGTCCAGAGCCGAGGGTCGGGCGTCGGCGCGGCCACCCGCTGCACTAGGAAGGTGGTCGACCCGTACATGACGGAGGTGTCGCCCGGTCTCCGCACCCCAACTGAGACGGCCTCAGCCCAAGCGTCGATGGTGCCGGCGAA
>DAHUZE010000034.1 GCA_027306755.1 Acidimicrobiaceae bacterium
TTGCCCCGGGTGCTCGGGTTCACGAGCTCGTCGAGGGCTTCGAGGAGGCCGGGCTGCTTCACTTCGGCCTTGATGTCCCCGCCGCCCACCGCGCGTTGGCGCGCCGACGGCTGGACGCCGACTTGGACTTCACGCTCTGCCTTGATGACCGTGTTGCGGCTCATGCCCGACGCCTCGGCCACCGCCGACTTGCCACCGCGCCCGAGCGCCGTCGCCATCGCACCGGCGACCACACGGCGTTGCATCTCGTTCAGGTGGGGCAGGACGGTGGCGAAGAATCGCGCGAGCTCATCGCGTCCGGCCTCCACCAGCACAGGCTACACCGCGCGCACTAACTGTCGGGGGACCCTAAGGCTGCCTATACAGTACCCGGGATCGCTGCCTGCCGCAATGAACCAACCCGAACCCACTGATCAGGACACCGCCTACCACCGGTTGGCGGAGGCACTGCTGCGCCTGATGGTCTCGGTGATGCGCTCGGGCCCACGGGAGATCGGGGTGACGTCCAGCCTGACCCTCGTCACCTTGGACCTCTGCGGTCCGCAGCGGATCACCGAGCTGGTGTCGATCGAGGGCGTCTCCCAGCCCTCCATGTCGGGCGTGGTCTCCGGGTTGGAGCGGGGGGGCCTGGTGACGCGCCGCCGCGACGCGAACGACCGGCGGGTCGTCCTGGTGGAGATCACGCCGGCCGGGAGGAGCTACCTGCAGGGCAGGCGGGAGTCCGGCATCGTGGCGCTGACCCGGCTGATCGCGCTCCTCCCCCAGCGCGACGGCAAGGCGCTCCTCGCCACCCTCCCCGTCCTGCAGCAGCTCAGCGCCCACGCGGAGCGCCAGGATCTCGGCCTGTCGTAGCGCAGTCGCCCTGGCCGGCGCCGCGCCGGGCGGCGGCGCTGCCGGCGGGGTTACATCCGGCCGGCGCGGGTACCGCGCCACCATGCTCACCAGCGGAACCGGCGGGACACGATGAACGCCGCCCAGCGGACCGTCCGGCGCGTGGATGCCTTCCAGCAGCGGCACGGGCCGCTCGCCTTCCTCTACGGGGTGGTGAAGAAGTACGGCAACGACAACGGCGGCAACCTCACCGTGCAGCTCACCTACTCGCTGTTCACCACGGTCTTCCCGCTGTTGCTCCTCCTCGTCACCGTCCTGACCCTGGTGCTGGCCAACGACCCGTCGCTCCGACGGCACGTCGCCCACTCCGCCTTCGCGCAGTTCCCGATCATCGGGAGCGACCTGTCGCGCAACATCCACGTGATGAAGCGCAACTCCGCCTTCGGCCTGGCTATCGGAATCGTCGGTCTCGTCTACGGCACGACCGGCCTGGCGGGCACCGGCCTGTACACCATGGAGCAGGTGTGGAACGTCCCGGGGCCCGAGCGACCCGGGTTCGTCCCCCGGATGCTCCGGAGCCTGCTCTTCCTGGCCACGCTCGGGATCGGCTTGATCGTCACCACCACGCTCTCGAGCTTCGGCACCTTCGGCGGCCACAGCCTGTGGGCGGAGGCGGTGGCGGAGCTGTTGGCGGCGGCCGGGAACGTCGGCCTCTACGTTGCCGCCTTCCGCGTGCTGACCCCCTCGCCGGTGCGGACGCGCCAGCTCGTGGCCGGGTCCGTCTTCGCCGGCATCGCCTGGACCCTCCTCCAGGCGGCCGGTGGGTTCGTCGTCAACCACTACCTGAAGGGCGACAACGCCGTATACGGCACCTTCGGCACCGTCCTGGGCCTCATCGCGTGGATCTACCTCGGAGCCCAGGTGACCGTCTACGCGGCCGAGATCAACGCCGTGCTGGCCGGCAAGCTGTGGCCGCGGGCGCTCATGCACCCCCCCCTGACCGCCGCCGACCAGCGCACACTGGCGAACCAGGTCGTCCAGAGCCAGCGGCGGCCGGAGCAGGAGGTCCTGACCCGCATCTGGGGCACCCCCATGTCCGCGGAGGAGTACCTGGCCGCCGGGGGCGCCGTCGACCTGTCGGTGGTCGGCTACGAGCGCCGCCTGCCCGACGGATCGGAGCAGGCGGAGCGGGCCGCCGAGCCCGCTCCTTCCCGACCTTCCTAGGCTGGCCCGATGGCCGCTCCGTGGACCGACCGCATCGGCACCCTCGACGTGCGCTCCGCCCTGGCCCACCCCGAGCTGCTCGCCACGCCGGTGCGCGAAGCGCTCGCCGGGTGGCCGGGGGCCGGGCAGGTGGGCGTGGCGGCCATCAACCCGGATCTGGCAGACACGGCTGCCTTCTGCGAGCGCTACGGCGTGATGCCAGAGGAGTCGGCCAACTGCGTGGTGGTTGTGGCGCGCCGCGAGAGCCGCGCCTGGCCGGCCGCGTGCGTGGTCCTGGCGTCCACCCGGGCCGACGTGAACGGTGCCGTCCGCAAGCACCTGGGGGCGCGCAAGGTGTCGTTCGCCACCACGGAGACGGCGGTGGACGAGAGCGGCATGGAGTACGGCGGCATCACCCCGGTGGGGCTGCCGGGCAGCTGGCCGCTCCTCGTGGACGCGGCCGTCGCCGCCGCGCCCCGCGTGGTGGTGGGGAGCGGCGTCCGCCAGTCGAAGCTCGTCCTGCCCGGTGCCGCCTTGGCCGCCCTGCCCGGTGCCGAGGTCCTGTCCGACCTGGCCCGGCCGCTC
>DAHUZE010000037.1 GCA_027306755.1 Acidimicrobiaceae bacterium
CTCCGAGGTCCCCCCCAGTGGGTACAATCGGACGGCGACGGCCAGACGACCCGATCGCCTGCCGCCCGGCGACTTAGCCAAGTGGTAAGGCAGCGGTCTGCAAAACCGCGATCCCGGGTTCGATTCCCGGAGTCGCCTCCAGACAGAACCCAGCAATCAAGCAGATTGCGCCGTGTAGATGGCATCGGTTCGGCATGCAATCCACGGAGGTGATGCCAATCTTCATGCCAAATGGGAAGAGGGTATTGCTTTAGGGCCACATGAGGCGGGCGCTACGAACCGCACAGCCGCAGCTAGCCGGATGGCGCCTCGTCGGGGCCCACCGTCGTGGGCCGGTGTTCGACGAGCGCGGCGAGCCGTGGCCGAGCCGCGACCGTGGCCAGGGCCGCTGCGAGCACGGTGAGCCAGCCTGGAGGATCGCGGCGGGCGAGCTCGGCGAGGCCGAATGCGTCGACGCCCGCCGCCACCTGAGCCGTCAGCCCGGCGATCCGTGACCCGGCCGCCTCCAGCTCCTCGCTCTGCTCGGTCCAGGCGGCCCCGGTGGCTGCGCGATCCTTGCCCACGGCGGCGCACTCCGCCGCCACGCCATCCTGTCGGCCCGCCGCCCAGGCCGTGGCGATGTCGGCCGCAACAGGACGCGGGAGGAGCAGCGTGGCCGCTTGGGTCCGCAGGGCCAGCCTCACTGCCCGATCAAGACTGTCCAGCCGCCGCGGGTACGCCGCCGCTAGGCTCGGTGCGCGGAGCTCGCGCACCTAGTCATGGAGTTGGCCGTAGGCGTGGACCAGGCTCTCCCCGCCCCGCTGCCAGTCAGCGGGGCGTTGCTCCGCCGCCTCCGCGGCGGCCCCGAGGCCGAGGTCGACCTAAGCCGGGCCCCGAGCCTCAGCGGTCGCGACGGCCGGCCGGGTCCGCTCAGCGGTCCGCCGCCGCTCGGCCCCGGCTCGGCTACCGAGCTTAGCCCCCTGCGCCTCGTGCGCGCGCCCGAGTCGGGCCAGCTCGGCCCGGTGGCCGGTCCGGGCCTCGCGGAGTGTCCGCTCGGCGGCCCGTGCGCTCTCCACGGCAGCGAGCAGATAGGCGCTCATCGTGACCCCGGCCGCCTGCGCCGCGGAGGCGACGGCGTCCCGCTGGGCCGGGGTGACGCTGACGCCGGTCATGGGGTGGGCCGCGTGCCAGGCCCGCTTCGACGGTGACGCGGGCCGGCATCCGGGTGGCTCGACGCGGACGGCAGGACGATCAGGCAACGCCCGCTCCCTACCCGTCGGGCGCCCACCGGGCCGGGCCGGTCCGCCCGTCGCCGCGCCGTCGGGCTACCCATCGGGCCGGTCTCGGGATGGTCCCCGGTAGCTGGAAGCGGGGTCAGCCTCGTGGTGCGTAGGGACCTCTCCGCCTCAGACGGGGGCCGGTCGCCGTGCTCGTGTTTACACGCCCCGAACGGCAAGCCTCTTGGGGACCCAATGACCAAGGGACGGTCGAAGACCGATTCATGCACCGGGTGTCGCGCCGGCCGGAGCGGAGCGCCTAGGAGCGGGCACGGGGGGCCGCTCGGCCCCTTGTAGCCATCTCGCGACGGCGGAAGCCGGTCTGGCCGGACTATCCTGCCCGGAAGCGTCATGCCCGCCCTCCTCCAGCCCGCCCAGGTCGTCGAAGAGGCCATCCTTTCCGAGCGGGTCGAGGTCCGGTTCGTCTGTTCCGGACGGCGCTTAGGTCCACGTCGTGGGCCGCGGCCTCGTGGGGCGCCACTTTCACATCCGTCGGCTGGCGGCGGAGCAGCTTGCCGGGCTACGGGTCGTCAAGGGGGGCCGATGGAACGCTGCCACGTCCTTGGCCCGCCTTCATGAGGTGGGCGGGGAGGGGCATGATTGGCCTCACAATCCTCACGGCCGCAGCCTCTCTCGGTGTTCGTGCTGCGAACCCGTCCGGAGGCATGTCTCTCACGACCGATGCAATGACAATCCCAGATGTGTCCGGTAACCGAGCAACGATCGGCGCCGTGGTAACTGACCCCGGTACCAATGCGACCGTCAGTTTTTCACTACGTGGGCGGGCCTGCGGCAGCCTTGCAGCAACCATGGTTCCCATTGATCTTTACCAATTTTGGAAGCACGGGAAGCACGGCAAGTACACCAAACTGCCGCCAAGCTTCCAGGCCATCAACGTCTACACGCCGGGGACCACGGCTGGTCTCTGCACCATAGGTGCTGCTGAGCACCCAAACGGCTATGTTGCAACACTCTCGATCGCGCAACCGAAGCTCCGCAACAAGGTGGGGTATTGGTTGGTTACTCGCACGGGCGGGGTGCGAGGATTTGGTTCTCTCTTGCTGTGCAATCCGATCTGCGATTTGCACGGCGTGACTCCGGTAGTGGGCCTCGCTTCGTCCCATTTCATCGTGCCGCCGGGCGGGTACTACCCGTCCGTCGACCTACAGTTGCTGACGCAGGCTGGCTTTGTTGGGGACATCTACGACAACTCCTTGAGCCAGATCTGGCCGGAGATTAGCCACAATTTGGACGCCGTGGCTTACGCCAACGCGCCAAACTCCAATGGCGATTGGATCTTGATGGCTAACGGCCGTGTCATCACACAGACCGACGAGACGGGTCCAGGGCAAGTGGTGGTGCGCAACCTTGGCGGCGTCCCGATGCTCTCGGGATCGTCGGATCGGGCAGTTGGTCTCGCGGTCGATCCAAGCCGATGGGGATATTGGATCGCCACGCGTAGCGGCCATGTGTTTGCCCGCGGCGTCGCACCGTTTCTCGGCTCGCCGTTCGCACGAGGCTTCCGAGGTCACGACGTCGTTGCTATCGTGAGTGGCTGGCACGGCGCTGGGTACTGGGTCGTGACCGGAACTGGTCGAGTGTTTGCCTTTGGGTCAGCGCCGAGAGAAGCCACCTCCGGACGGTGCGCCCCACCAGGCACCCACGATGTCGTGGGGGTGGCTAGTGGCTACTCCGCCTCCGCGAAACTCGACGGTGGCTGGCTCGTAGCCGCCGATGGCCATGTATTTCCTTGCGGTGTGGGTCACGTTCCGTACTTTGGCTCTCTGGTCGGGCACGTGGTCCGAAGCGACCCAGTTGCGGCCATTGCGGCCGCTGCTGTCGCGCCACAAGGAGCTGATCTAGGCCACACGCCCCTGTGCAGCTCCAAGCAGCTGCACCTCTCGGGCAGCGTCACCAACCTGGAACTCACAAACTCGGGCCCGTTCTGCCAGTTCGACGATGTGCCTGGGTTCGCGGTCGTAATGCCGAATGGGACACGCTACCCGATTAGGACGCTTGAGTGGCAATTGGAGTATCTCCCACCAAGCTCCGCCCTCGGTGCTGGTGGGCTTTGGAATGGGCTAGGAATGCGACATGGCTACAAGGACGCTGGAAACCGGCCGTACGGATTTTCAATTCAAGTCGGCGGATCGAACACGTGCCCGCATTCCTCCGCACTAGAAGTGAGCCTGCCGGGGGTTCCGGGGGAATTGATACAGCACGGCTATTCGGTTCCAGTATGTCGTCAGGGGGCAGAGCTTTCGGCAGAGCTTGCATATTTCGGGGCCTGAGCTCGTGTCCTGGAATGCGACGAACGGACCGGGGCCGGCCACCCGCTTCGGGCTGCGACCGGGCGGTCGTCGCGATGCCTTGAAGCACGGCCAGCGGCGCCTCGAGCGTTGCGAACCCGAGAGTGGCCAGCGCCCGCGTGGCGAGGCGGTGCCGGGTCGTATGCTAGCCGTGCTTTAGGTCGGCGACGGCCTCAAGGGTCCCTTCATCAGCACAGCGCCGCGGACTTCTTCCGACGACGTCAGGGCCACGGGCGCCTGATCAGCCCGGGCGACGTGCCCGAGGCCCCGGCGCGGTGACGGCCCAGGCCCGACTGGTCCGGTGCGGGCGCCGACGGACGGAGGGACGCTCGAGGGATCAGCTCGAGAGGTCCGGGATCGCCGGCGCGACCGCCTGGCTGCGGGGATCGTGGTCGAGGGAGGCCGGGGGCACGCCGGCGCCTCGGATGACGACGACCGGCACATCCGGCACCGGGGCTGCCCGGACCGTGTCGCCGGTCCCCCGGCGTTGCTCGAGGTCGGAGTGGAATACGATCACCTGGTCGGGCTCGCCCTCGTCGAGCATCTGCCGGTTCGGAATCAAACCGGCCTGGAGCCGGTAGCGGAGCCAGTCGGCCGGGTAGCGGACAGGGACCGATGCGGCCGGAAGCCCGTGGAGGGGAGAACAAAATCGCGATCCCGGGTGCGATTCCCGGAGTCGCCTCCAAACGGTGCGAATTCTCTGCGGCGGATCCCCAGGGGGTGACGACCGCGCGCCTGGGTACTCAGGTCGGCAGGGATCCCTCCCCGGAGGGCACCCGTGCATGCCGTCGGCTCACGCACGGGTGCCCCCGTCACCCTCCCGGCCCGACCCCAGGGAGTGCACCGGGCGCCATTGCTGGAGCTCGATCGATGTCCCTGGTGCTCTGACGATGGGGAAGCCTGGGGGAGGCGGGCTGCGCTTTTACCGGAGCGAGATGAACAGCCGAAGGGCGCTCCGACCACCTCTCGCTACCCGAAAACGTCCCACGGCGAGGGTGGTGTCGCGTCCACTGGACCACCAGGCGGAATAGGTTCCCGGCGCCAGCCGGGTGCGGAAGCTTCCGTGAGGTCCCGTCACCACGACCCTCTGGCTGCGGGATGGCGTCGGGCCACGCATGATGATGTGGACTGGGAGGGTCACGCCCAGCGCCGCGAAGCGAGTCGTGCCCACGATCGTGAGCGTCCCGGATACGGGAACGGTGGGCCGGTGTGAAGCGCATCCGGCCAGCATCGCGATGATCCCAGCAGCCAGCAGGGCGCTCGCTTTCCTACTCGGCTCCGCGGGAACCCGTGGGAGCGCCAGGGGAGACGGCAGGATCATCGGTGCCGCTCCGCCCGGGCAGCGAGCCACCGGAAGCACCAGTGATTAGTGGCTCGGCGGATGGGTTCGGTCACTCTGATCATCGTAGCCTCCCTTCGTGTCGCGTGAGCGCACGGCCCGAGTATCCTGGGCGACCTGTCTCACGGGGCTGGCCCCTGCCTCGTCCGCCGCTCGGAGCCAGCCGCCCCGATGTGGGTGGCATTCCAGCGACGGCGATCGCGGCGCGGGCCCATCGGATCCAAGGGTCCCGTGTGTCGCCGCCACCGGGCGTGCGCGGAGGCCGGAGACGGCGACGCCCTCGGCCGCGGCTATTGCCGCGGGCCCGGCTCCGTATCCGCGGATCGCCCGGGGTGGCCATCGAGCATGGCCAGCCAGCTGGCGATGTCGGCAATGACCGAGGGGTCCACATGCTGCGCCGGCTCGTACTCCGCCGGTGCCGAGGCGCCGGTACCGGGGAAGAACGGGTGGTTGTCGGCCGGATAGATGCGGATCGTCACCTCAGGTCGAGCTCCCAGGCCGGCCCTCCATCCCGCGAGGTCCTCCGCCACCGTCGCCTGGTAGTCGCGGCCGCTCTGGAGGTTCAGCATCGGCATGCTCAGCCCGGCGGGGACCGCGACCGGGTCGTAGCGCGCAGGTCCAGCCAGTGCGGGGCCGGCCCACCGAAGGGCAAGGCCCCGGTGGGCGTCGACGGGGACAGGCCGCGGTCGTCGACCCGCCGCGCCTGCTCGCTCATCGTGTCGAAGGCAGCCTGGGAGGCCGCGGACGCCTCGGGGTCGAGCGAGGCGAGGTAGCGGACCTGCCGGACGGCGGCCCCGTGCAGGGGCTGGGTTCCGCCGGCGAGGATGATCAGTCCGGCGAGGGCCGGCTCGACCGTTGCGATGCGCGGGGCGACCGCGCCGCCCAGGCTGTGGCCGAGCAGGAAGAGTCGCCCGGGTCCGCGGCCGGGTGCTGCCGCAGCAGGAGGACGGCGGCGACCGCCTGCGGCACGTACTCGTCGGCCACGGTGAAGTCGTGGGCCTGGGCGATCTCGCGGGTCCGGGCGTGCGTCACCATGTGGAAGCGCAGGACCGCCCCGCCGCGGCTGGCCAGTCCCCACGCGATGTCCTTGAGCGGCTTGTTCCGTCCGATCGTCTCGTCGCGGTCCTGCGGCCCCGAACCGCCGAGCAGCACGATCGCCGGAGATCGTCCGGCCCGCTGCGGCAGGCTCAGGGTGGCGGGCGCCCCCTGCGAACCGGAGCCCACCGTCAGGTCGTGCTCGTCGAACGCCTGGGGGTCCGCGTAGGGTGGCCGCTCCCAGGGCGCGGCCGGCGCGGCCGCGCTGACGGGCGCGACCTGGATGCCGGCCAGCCAGCCCTCCTGGTGCACGTTGACCAGCACCGTCAGCTCTCCCCGGCCACATGTCACGGGGATCCTCACCATGGCCATCCCCGGCCCGGCCGGCTCGCTCACCGGGGTGCCGATGGAGGAGACCGGGCCCTGCCGGGCGAGCTCCGCCGCCCACGCCACCCGGAGCGCCTCGGCGGTCACCATCGCGCGCAGCGGCGGCGCGAAGAGGTCGCGGATCTCGGCGACCCGTCCTGCCTGCGCCAGCTCGAGGACAGTCAGTCTCGTCGCCACCGGCGTGGTCGCCATCATGCCCTCCCGGTGCTTCGAGGACGCTGACGCTGGCGCCGATCGCGCTTCCCGTCGGCACCGCGCGGATTCTAAGGGGCCGGCAGCATCACGCTGTTGACCGGGCGCTGCCGCCAGCCCCGGCTCGTGGCGTTGGCCAGACGGGGAGGGGAGGGGAGGGGCGAGGATGCCCGGACCGCTGATCGGCGGGGTGTCGGGCCGCGGCCGTATATTCGGAAGCTGGATCGTGCGGCCGGGCGCCGACGTCATTGAACCGGGGTGCGATCTCCCCTGCGCCGGCGCGGTCCAGGCGCAGGGTCGGGGCTCGCGCCCGCGCTGGTCGGGACCCGAGCTCGCGTCCGGGGCGGAGGGTCGGTCGGTCGGCGCACACGGGGGTGCTC
>DAHUZE010000040.1 GCA_027306755.1 Acidimicrobiaceae bacterium
GAGCGCGCTTGCCGGAGACGTGAGCGCGCTGAGCAAGAGCGGGGCGGAGCTCGAGGGCAGCATCTGCCGGCTGAGTGGGGTTACCCGCGAAAGCCGCACGGCGGGGCGCCAACCCTCAACGGTGAAGCCTCACTTGAGCAATATCCACAACCTGTGCATGACGTTGTGGATTGTTGATTTCTCCTTGAACTGGAGCATTCGATCACGTCTGGGTCAACTGGAGGACGCGGTTGTCACCGAACGGTCACGCAGAAGGGCCCCTTCGGGCTCCCCGGCACGCTTCGCACCCCCGTACTGGCCCTGTGAGCCTCGGGGAAGCGGTCAGTCCCAGGGACCACTGGCCCAGGCGGCCAGAGCACCGGCCAGCGCGTCCCCGAGTGCGGCGCCGTGCTCCACGACGAGCGAGGCCGGCCCGATCTCCACGGTGACCGCCGGCATCCGGGTCTCCCGGAGTATGGCGAGGGACATGCCGCGTGCGCCCAGGTCCGGGACACCGAGCGCCGACGGGACGCTTCGTTGCACCGCCTGGGCCAGGAGCCGGCCACCCACCGACTCGTCCCGGTAGCCCGAGTAGAAGGCGGACAGGCATCCGGAGCGGTCGGGCTCCAGGCGGAGTGCCACGTAGGCGTCTGCGTGGGCGGCGTTGGCCGCCACGGCCTGGGCGGAGTCCTCGGGGTTGTGCAGGGTCGTCACGCGGGCGGCGTGGGCCAGGAGGCTGCGGCGCAGCGCGGCGACGGGGACGGCGAGGCCGCCCGGCTCGCCGATGGCCACGTGCCGCCCGGCCAGCGTCGGGGGTGCCTCACGCAGGCGCTCCCGGGCCCACACCGTCGAGACGAGGTGCGGGGGTCCGGCGCTACGGGCGGCGACCCGCCGGAGCTCGACCAGGGTGTCGTGGCCCAGGATCCCGTCCACCGGCAACGCGGCGTTCTCCTGGAAGTCCCGCAGGGCGGCTGCGGTGACGTCGCCAAAGATGGCATCCACACGCCCGGGGTAGAAGCCGAGCGCCGACAGCCGTTGCTGGAGCTCGGCAACGTCGTCCCCGCGCACCATGGGCCACCGGCGCCACAAGAGACGGTCGCCCAGCCGGTGTCCGGCTTCCACCAGGGTCTCCCAGGTGTGCCGGCCGCAGATCCCGTCCACCCGGAGGCCGCGCTGGCGCTGGAAGGCCTCGACTGCGGCGCGGGTGGGGCGCCCGTACTGCCCCGGCGCGTCGGCCACCGGACCGAACCCGAGGTCGAGCAGGCGGCGCTGGACGTCTGCGACTGCGTCCCCGACGTCGCCTTCGAGCAGGGGGAGGATGTCGCGCGGGGCGATCACCGGCGAGGAGGACCCGCCGGGGACTACAGGTAGCTGGCGAGCTCCTGGACGAGCTGCCCCTTGGGCTTCGCCCCGATCAGGCGAACCTGCGGCTCCCCGTCCTTGAACAGGATCAGGGTGGGGATGCTCATCACGTCGTAGCGCCGGGTCACGTCGAGGTTCTCGTCGATGTTGAGCTTCGCGATCTGGATCTTGCCCGCCTGCTCCGTCGCGATCTCCTCCAGCACCGGAGCGATCATCTTGCACGGCCCGCACCATTCGGCCCAGAAGTCCACCAGCACCGGAACGTCGGCCGCCTTGACATGCTCGTCAAACGTACTGTCGTCCAGCGTCACGATCTTCTCGCTCATCTTGCCCTCTTTCGACTCGGAGCGGCGCGGCTCAACCGTTCTCCCACAGCCCTCACGTCAACACCGTAGGCGCACGGTGTGTTCCCGACGGGAACCCGGCCGGGAGCACACCGTGCGCACCCCCGTTGCTCACTCGCCGCGCGCCTCCAGCCAGCGCTCGGCGTCGATGGCGGCCATGCACCCGGATCCGGCGGCCGTGATGGCCTGCCGGTAGACGTGGTCCTGGACGTCCCCGCAGGCGAACACCCCCTCCACGTCCGTCCGGGAGCCGTCGTGGGTGCGGATGTAGCCGTTCTCGTCCAACTCCAGCTGACCGTGGAAGATCGCGGTGTTGGGCTGGTGGCCGATGGCCACGAAGAGCCCCGTCACGGGCAGCTCGGCCTCCTCGCCCGAGGTGGTGTGCCGGACGCGCAGCCCGGTCACCTTGCCGTCACCCGTTACCTCGGTCACCCCGTGTGTCCAAAGGAACTCGATGTCCGGGGAGGCGAACGCCCTGTCCTGCATGATGCGGGAGGCCCGGAGGCGGTCCCGGCGGTGGATCACCGTGACCTTGGAGGCGAACCGGGTGAGGAAGAGGGCCTCCTCCAACGCTGAGTCCCCTCCCCCCACCACGGCGATGTGCTGGCCACGGAAGAAAAAGCCGTCGCAGGTGGCGCACGTGGAGACGCCGTAGCCGAGCAGCCGGTCCTCGCCCGGGACGCCCAGCATCAGGGCCCGGGCTCCGGTTGCCACGATCACGGCGTCCGCCTCGTACGTCGGCTCGGCCGCCTCGGGATCTCCCACCCACGCGGCAAACGGCTGGCGGCCCAGGTCGATCCGGCTGACCTTGGCCGTCACTATGTCCGCGCCGAACCGGGTGGCCTGGGCTCGCATGGCCATCATGAGCTCTGGGCCCATGATGCCGTCGGGGAAGCCGGGAAAGTTCTCGACATCGGTCGTCAGCATGAGCTGGCCGCCGGGCTGGTCGCTGGTGGAGGATGGCTCGCCCTCGACCACCACGGGATGCAGCTGCGCCCGGGCGCTGTAGACGGCGGCCGTGAGCCCGGCCGGGCCCGACCCGACGATCAGGACCTTGTGCTTTGCAGGCATGGGCTCAGTCGTGGCTCACGGGGGAGGGCCGCGCCGTCCGGCGGGTCCACGCGCCCAGGCCGGCCAGGGTGAGGGCCCCGCCGAGGACCACGTAGCTGAGCCAGACGCGGTGCCCGAACACGTACACGTCGAAGAGCCGCAGCAGGGCGATGGACCCCAGCACGACCAGGACGGTGGCGAGCGCCGCCACGATCAGGCCGAAGACGAGGGCCCGGGTGACGAGTGCGGCGGGCCGGATCGCCTTGTCGTGGATGGTGTCGACCAGGAGCTGCACCGCGTCCGCCGCCTTGCGGGGCAGCTCGGCGGCGGCTTCGGCCGCGGCGGCGCCAACCGCCGGGGGGATGCCGGACACGGACGGCGTGGAACCGGCGGCGGGTTCGCTCCGGGCGTCGCTCATGGCCGCCAGACTACCGGCCGACCCCGCGCGGCGGCGCCGGGACCTGGTAACAGAGGGCGATGGCTCCCGGACCGGCGTGGGTGCCGACCACCGGGCCGAGGTCGCAGCGGACAAGCTGGTGGGTCACCTCGATCGGGCGCAACCGGTCGATCACGGCTTCGATGTCCGCTGCCGCGCCGTCGCACACGGCCAGTCGCTCGAGCGGGGCGTCCCCGGCCACCTTGGCCACCAGGTAATCGAGGGCCCGGGCCCGGGTGCGCTGCTTGGACTCCTGCTCTACGACCCCGTCGCGTACCTGGATGACCGGCTTCACCGAGAGGAGGGACCCCACCAGCGCCGCGGCGCCGCCGATCCTCCCGCCCCGCTGCAGGTGGTCCAGCGTGTCCACCACCCCGAGCACCCGCGTCCGGCCGATCAGGTCGCGAACATGGGCCACCACCGCGTCCAGCGGGGCGCCCGACGCCGCCAGCTCGGCCGCGGCCAGGCTGATCAGCCCCTGGCCCATGGTGGCCGACCGGGTGTCCACCACCTCGAGGGGGAGCCGGCCGTGCAGCGCCTCGGCGCCGGCCCGGGCCGCCTGGTACGTGGCGGACACGCCCGAGGAGAGGGTGCAGCAGACGACGCCTGCGGCGCCGCCGTCCGCGGCCCGCTCGAAGGCGGCCTGGAAGGCGCCGGGGGAGGGGGCGGCAGTCTCGGGGAGCGAGGGCGAAGCCTTGCAGCGGCGCCAGAACTCGGCGGGGGAGAGCTCGCGGCGATCCTCGAGCTCCTCGTGCCCGAACCGGATGGTGAGCGGGACGACGTCGATGCCCGCCTCCCGGGCGAGCGCGTCGCTCAGATCGCACGCGCTGTCGGTAACGACGCGAACGTCGGCCACTGTGGCTCCCCTCGATCCAGCGCGTCCCGTCGGGCGACCGGTGACTGTCGGCCCGGAGAACCTAGCGCGGCGGTCGCGCGCGGCGGGGGCCGTTGCCGCCGATCCACCGCCGCTCCCCGGGCTCGTCAGCGTCGCCGGCGCCCTCGCCGGCACGGACATCCCCAGCGTCGTCCGGGCCCGGCCGGTGGGGATCCGGCGCCCGGGTGGCCGGCCACATCACCGTGGGCGGGCCGCTGCGCCCCGGAGCGACGGGAGGGCGAAGCGGAGCGGCGGGAGAGCGCCCCGGGGCGGCGGCAGGGCCGGGGCGCGGGGATCGCGGGGCTCTCGCCCGGGACACCGGCGAGGCGTCGGGCATCGGGGGCGGCGCCGAGCCGGGGCTGGGGACGATGCGGATGCGGGGACCGGGGTTCACCGGGACACGCGTGTCGCCCCACGCAGCCCCCAGTCCTGCGCCCGCACCTACCTCCCGGCGGTCCCCGGCGATGACTGTCGAGTCCAGCGAGCCCCCGCTGATCAGCCCCATCGGGCCCGTGCGGCCGCTCAGCAGCGTGGCCAGGCCCCCGTAGACGATGATCCCGGCAACCACCGCCGCGCCCACCCTGAGCAGGAGCCCCAGCCCTTGGCTGGCGCCCGACACGTTGGAGACGAGCAGCACCGCGACCCCCATCGCCACGCTGGCTCCGGCCACGCGGCGCATCGGGGCCCAGGCCCCCGGCGTCCCCAGCGGGCCGAGCCACCGCCGGAGGACCACCACGCCCACCGCCGCGGCAACGGTGTAGGCCACGGAGAGCGACAGGGCGAGGCCGCGGACTCCCAGGGGATGCACCAGCGCCACGGCCAGCACGATGTTCAGGCCGTTCTCCACCACGTACAGCCAGAACGCAACCCGCGTCCGCTGCATCGCCTGGAGCACCCGCACGATGTAGAGGTAGGCGCAGAAGCCCGGTAGCCCGAGGGAGAACATGGCCAGGGCTGACCCGGTGCTGTCGGCGTTGTGGACCGACGTGCTTCCGTGGCCCAGGAGGAGGGCGACAGCCGGTTTGGCCAGCACGATCAAGCCCACCGCCGCCGGGAGGATCACGGCCAGGGTGGCCCGGAGCCCGACGGTGAGGCGCTTGCGGAATCCGGCCGCGTCTCCGGTAGCCCAGCGCTCGGACAGGTCCGGGGTGACCGCGCTCATGATCGACACGGCCACCACCGCGTAGGGCATCTGCATGAAGGTGTAGGCGTAGGTGTAGGAGGAGACCGGATCGCTGCCGGCGGCAGCGACCGCCAGGGCCAGCACGATGTAGAGGGCGACCTGGTTGGCCAGGACGAACCCGAACGTCCACCCGCCCAGCCGGATCACGGTCTGCACGGCCTCGTGGCGGGGGTCCCACCGCCAGCGCAGCTTGCCCAGTCCCACGCCCCGCAGGCTCGGGATCAGCATCAGCGCCTGGAGGACCACTCCGAGGGTCGTGCCCAGGCCGAGCAGGACGAGCTGGCTCCGATGGGCTCCGGCTGTGGCCAGGGAGGGGAACTTCGGCACCATCGCGTGGAACCACAGCAGCACCCCGATGACCACCACATTGTTGGCGACCGGCACCCACATGGGGGCGGCGAACCGCCGGCGGGTGTTGAGCAGGGCGGTCAACAGCGAGATGAGGCCGTACAGCGCGACCTGGGGGACGAACCAGCGCAGCAGCGTCGTCGCCACCGCCTTCTCGGCGGCCAGGCGCTGGATGGCCGCAGCGCCGGTGGCGCGGTCCAGAGCGGTGTAGGCATCGATGACCTGGGGGGCGAGCAGCCAGAAGATCACCGTCATGGCAACGAGGAGCACGACGGCGATGGTCACGATCGACGAGATGGCACGCCACGCCTCCCACTCGTCGCGAGTGGCGAGCCGGTCCACGAACACCGGGATGAAGGTGGCGGCCAGCACGCCGCCGAGCACGACGTCGTAGAGCATGTTCGGCGTGGTGTTGGCCAGGTTGTAGGCGTCGGCCAGGTGCGTGGCGCCCAGGACGTAGGCCAGGACGATGATCCGGACCAGGCCGGTCAGGCGGGAGATCCCGGTTCCGGCCGCCATCCCGAGCGCGGCCCGCTGGAGCGCGCCGGTTCCCCCGCCCGCGCCGCCGCCCCCGCCGCCGCCGTCAGCTCCGTCCCCGGGCCCGCCCCGGCCGATGTCGCGGCCCCCGCCGATGTGCGCGCCCGCGCCGATGTCGCCGCCCGCTCCGGCGCCCCGCCCACCCGGCCTCCTCGTCCCGCCCACCAGGCGTCGGTCGCCGATCACGGGACCCCGGCCCCTACGTGCTCGGGTTCGTCCAGCGGGTCCGACCCGGCCCGCCGCTTGCGGCGCCGACCCCGCCACGTCCGGGCCCACCAGGCAAGCAGCACCGCCAGGGCGAGGATGGTCAGCACCACTCCGACCAGGGAGGTGGCGGTGGAGCGGACCGTGAGCTCGCCCTGGGCGATGACGAGCCGCCCCGAGGGCGAGACGAAGGAAACCTGGAGCGGGAGATCGCCCGAGGAGTGGGCCTCCACCCGGACCCGCCACGGGTTGATGGCGTGGGTCAGCGTCATGGCGTGGCGCACCGATGTCGTCTGGTTGGGGAAGACGAACCTGGCGCCGCTGACGACGAGCGTGCCGACCACGGTGTACGGAGCCTTGGACTCGAGCGTGATGGGGATCACCCCTGTGCGGGCGGTCAGGGTGTACGAGTGGTCCGACGAGAACGTCACGAGCTGGAGCTGGTCCGAGAGCAGGTGCTCGACCAGCCGCACCGCTCCCAGCCGTGAGCGGGCCGTGAGGCGGTCCGACTCGGTGGCCAGCAGGGCGTGGTCGAGCTGGCCGAGCACGGGCGGCTTGCCCAGCACCGACTGGCCGAACTCGGTCAGGCGCACCCGGGCCGACGACAAGGCCCGGGCCACCGGGCGCGAGAGCGCGGGCTGGGACCGGCCCGGCTGGAGCGTGCGTGTGCCGGCCGGGGTCACCGCCGAGAAGAACCGGCTCAGGGTGACCGGGGTCACGACGGGGTTCCCCGAGAGGCCGGCGAGGAGGGTCCGGAGGAACACCGGGTTGGCGTTCCACCCGATCGGAGGCACGGCCACCATCCCCCGCACCGCAACTGTGTTGGGCAGCTCGAAGTGGACCATCGCCAGGTCGGCCAGCACCTGGACGGCTGACAGGGCAGGGTCCGCGCTCACGGACCGGAACTGGGAGGTCAAGAAGGTGTCGCTCTCGGCGGCGGGGATGGCTGTCCGGGAACCGGGGCCCATAGAGAGCCGGAAGGTGGAGGCCCAGGTGTCGGGGGGTGCGTTCGGTGTGGACGCCAGGGACGACTGGGGGACGACCACGTCCGTCGCCCCCACACGGGACAGTCCGGGCGCCATGTCGTTGCCGACCGGGCCGGTGGCCACCCAGGGCAGCGCGGCGGAGGTCCCGACGTGCAGCTTGCGCAGCACTGTCTGGCCGGCGGCCATCTGGGCGTAGAGCTCGGTGGACTCGCCGGCGCCGGCCAGCGAGGCCAGGTTGATCGGGACGTAGGGCGCCGCAGGCACCTGGTCCACGGACTGGTTGGCCGACAGAGCGTCCAGCGTTGTCACCGCGGCCCTCCCGGCTGCCCCGCTGGACGCCAGGGCGCGCAGCGTCTCGGGCGACGCCTCCCAGGTGACCGGCACGGCCGACGCGGCGTGGACGGCGGCGATCGCCTGCTCCAGCGTCGCGGCGCCGCTCCGGCCGAGCGGGGCGACGGCTGTGGCCGCCGTGCCGTGCGGGGCCAGAGAGACCGGCGAGGAGAGGGGGAGCACGAGGGAGAAGTCCAGCGGCGAGGCGCTCTTGCCGGCGCTGTAGGTGAGGAACGTCGTGAAGTGGCCCTCACGGACGCCGGACGCCCCGAGCAGCGCGACGGACCTCGGGTAGACGCCTGTGCATGTGGTTGTGCCTGTGGTTGTCGGGCCCGTGCAGCCCAGGCCCAGGGTCTGGCCCCCTGTGGCGGCCGAGGTCACGATCTGGAGCCCGAGGTCCTCGCCCCCCGCCCGCTGGGGGTCGGCCGGCAGCTGGGACAGCGGCACCGGCGACGACTGGCTGAGCGGGGTGCCGCGCGGTCCGTGCTGCACGTCTTGGACGAAGTGGTCCCGTGCGCTGAGCCGGGGGTACAGGGCGACCTGCACCTGGGCGCCGGGTGTGGCCCCGCCTGCCGAGAGGGCGAGGGTGAAGGGGGCGGCGGATCCGGAGGTCGGCGGGGTCACCCACGGCGTCTGGCCGTCCAAGGTGAGCTTGGCGTGACCGGTGGCTGCCCCGGCTGCCACGGCCGGCATGGCGAGCCCGGTGAGCCCGGCGACGATGGCTGATGCGCCCAGGGCGATGCCGCAGGCGAGGGCGATGCCGCAGGCGCGGGCGATGCCGCAGGCACAGGCGGCCAAGGACGCCGGCGCCCCGGCCCGGGCGCGCCGGTGGCTCCTCATCGACACCGCGCGACGCTACTTCCCGGCCGGAGGCCGATCGTCGCGCTGGGCTTTGCAGGAGCGCCTGGCGGCGGCAGTACCGTGGACCGGATGCAGCGCACGGATGTCCCCGAGCGGTTCCGGCCGCTCGTGGAGGCCACCGCGGCGCTCGCCGAGCGGTTCGCGCACGCGGGACACCGGCTGTACCTCGTGGGCGGCTCGGTGCGCGATGCCTTCGTCGATCGGCCGGCCGGGGGGCGAGAGGGCGAGCCGTCCGGGAAGGACCTGGACCTCACGACGGACGCCCGGCCCACAGCCGTCGAGGACCTCGTGCGGGGATGGGCCGACGCCGTCTGGACCCAGGGCAAGCGCTTCGGGACGATCGGATGCCGGGCCGGCGGCCGGACCTACGAGATCACCACGCATCGGGCGGAGGCCTACCACCCGGACTCCCGCAAGCCTGAGGTCGAGTTCGGGGACAGCATCGAGACCGACCTGTCCCGCCGGGACTTCACCGTCAACGCCATGGCCCTGGAGCTCCCGAGCCTGGTCCTGGTGGACCCGTACCAGGGCGTGGTCGACCTTGCCGCCAGGCGCCTCCGGACGCCGCTCGATCCGGACGTCTCCTTCGCCGACGACCCGCTGCGCATGCTGCGGGCGGCCCGGTTCGCCGCGGCCTACGGGCTGGAGCCCGACGCGGCGCTCATGGACGCCGTGCGGGCCGGCCACGGGCGGCTGGCCATCGTGTCGGCCGAGCGGATCCGGATCGAGCTGGACAAGATCATGGTCCTCCCGGTCCCCTCGACGGCCCTGTGGTTCGTGGTCGACACCGGGCTGGCCGGCGAGTTCCTGCCCGAGCTGCCGGCGCTGCGCCTCGAGCAGGACCCCGTGCACCGGCACAAGGACGTGCTGGCCCACACGCTGGCGGTGGTGGACAAGACCTCCCGGGACCGCCTGCTGCGGCTGGCCGCGCTCTTCCACGACGTGGGCAAGCCCAGGACGCGCAAGTTCGAGGACGGCGGCGTCACGTTCCACAACCACGACCTGGTGGGAGCCCGCATGACCCGCCGCCGCATGGAGGCGCTGCGCTACCCCAACGACGAGGTGGACGTGGTGGCCCGCCTTGTCGAGCTGCACCTTCGGTTCCACACGTACGCACTGGGGTGGACGGACAGGGCGGTGCGGCGGTACGTGCGTGACGCCGGGCCGCTCCTGGACCGGCTCAACAACCTGACCCGGGCGGACTGCACGACGCGCAACGCGGCCCGGGCCCAGGCGCTCGGGCGCCGGATGGACCAGCTGCAGGAGCGCATCACGGCTCTGCGGGCCCAAGAGGAGCTGGACGCCATCCGCCCGGACCTGAACGGGACACAGGTGATGGACCGGCTGGCCCTGCCGCCCGGCCGGGACGTGGGCGAGGCCCTGCGGTTCCTGCTCGAGCTGCGCCTGGACGAAGGCCCCCTGGGCGAGGAGGAGGCGGGCCGCCGCCTCGACGACTGGTGGGAGCAGCGCCGCGCCGGGGCGGCCGGCTGATCAGGCCTCGGGCCAGCGGGGGCCGGGGCTCCCGGCGGCGAAGTCCTCCACCATCTGCTGGGCCACGTCGTCGTGGTACTGGACCGGCGGGGACTTCATGAAGTAGGCGGAGGGTCCGACCAGGGGACCGCCGATGCTCCGGTCCATGGCCACCTTGGCACAGCGCACCGCGTCGATGATGACCCCGGCGGAGTTGGGGGAGTCCCACACCTCGAGCTTCAGCTCCAGGTTCAGGGGCACGTCGCCGAAGTTGCGGCCCTCCATGCGGATGTAGGCCCACTTGCGGTCGGCCAGCCACGGCACGTGGTCCGACGGGCCGATGTGCACGTCGTCCGCCGGCAGCGGCGTGTGCTCGATCTGGCTGGTGACGGCCTGGGTCTTGGAGACCTTCTTGGACTCCAGCCGGTCCCGCTCCAGCATGTTGCGGAAGTCCATGTTGCCGCCCACGTTCAGCTGGTAGGTCCGGTCCAGGGCGAGTCCACGGTCCTCGAACAGCCGGGTGAGGACCCGGTGGACGATGGTGGCGCCCACCTGGCTCTTGATGTCGTCACCCACGATCGGCACGCCGGCGGCATGGAACCGCTCGGCCCACTCCGGATCAGAGGCGATGAAGACCGGGATGGCGTTGACGAACGCGACCTTGGCGTCCAGGCACGCCTGGGCGTAATGGCGCTGGGCCTCTTCGGAGCCGACCGGCAGATAGGCCACGAGCACGTCGGCCCGGGCCTGGCGCAGGGCGTCGGCCACGTCCACGGCGGGCTCGGGGGACTCCTCGACGACGTCGCGGTAGTAGCGGCCGAGCCCATCGAGCGTCGGCCCCCTCTGGACGGTCACGCCCAGATCGCCCACCTCGGCGAACCGGACCGTGTTGTTGTTGCCGGCGGCGATGGCCTTGGAGAGGTCCGCCCCGACCTTGGTCGCGTCCACGTCGAACGCCACCACCGGGACGAGGTCACGAACGTGGTAGCCGCCCAGTACCACGTGCATCAGGCCGGGCACGGTGTCGCCCTCCGCAGCGTCCCGGTAGTAGGCGATGCCCTGGACCAGCGAGCTGGCGCAGTTGCCCACACCGGCGATGGCCACGCGGATGCTGCTCATCTTTGTTCTCCTTGTCTCAGTCCTCGTCCGCTTCGACGGGCGGGGTTGCGGTGGTGGCGCCTCGTCTGCACGCGGCCGGCGCGGGCCGCGTCACGGCGCGCCGTGCCCTGCTGCCGCTGCCGCCTCTGGGGCAAGGGCCGCCTCCGGGGCAAGGGCCGTCTCCGGGGCAAGGGCCGCCTCCGGGGCAAGGGCCGTCCCCGGCGGCGCAGCAGTGCGCTCGGTCTCGATCAGCCGGTCGAGCCAGCCGATGTCGTGCTGCAACGCGTCCGCGGTGTGGTCCACGACCGCGCGCGCGTAGACGTCCAGGCCCCGGTCGCCACCGGCGCGCTGCACCTCGGCCAGGCGCTCGACCAGCTGGAGCCGTCGGCGCTCGAGCAGGGCCAGCCTGCCGGGAGCGGGGAGGTGGCGGGCGAAGGCCAGCCGGAGCCCGAAGCTGCGCGGGTCGTCCGGGGCACCCGAGCCGGCCAGCAGCTCGGCGAACAGCGAGCGTCCCCGGTCCGTGACGCGGTACACCTTGCGCGATCGCCGGCCCAGGCCCCGGCGCGCCACCCTCCGGCGGGAGCGCAGGACGGCCCACTCCCCGCTGAGCGATCCAGTCGGCGGGGCGGGTGCGGGCGGCGGCGGCGCCGGGTCCACCGCCTCGGTGGCCTCCACCGCGCCGGCCGCCTCCAGCCTGGCCAACGCCGGGTAGAGCGAGCCGAAGGACACGTTGGCCAGCAGCCCCAACCCGTCACGGAGCTGGCGGCGGATCTCGTACCCGTGGAGGTCACCGCGGTCCTCGAGCAGGCCGAGGATGGCCAGGTCCAACATGGGTAGGAGTATATCGATCCGATATAGCGACGCGTGCTGGCACTCCCGATGGCGGCCAGGCAGCGGCAACCGGATCGGGCCCGTCAGGGGGGAGCGTGCCCGAAGGAGGCTCAGCGGTAGCCTCTCTGGACGTGACCTTCCGTTCCGGCACGGGCGCACCCGGGCGGCGCGACGAGCCGCCGCCCGAGGCCCAGGTTGAGTACCGCCTCGTGCGGGACGCGGTGGTGCGGGACGTCCGGAAGGGCCGGATCGGAACGGTGGACGTGTGTGACGCCCACCCCGAGCTGCTGCGGGCGGCCCGCAACGTCGGGCGCCCGATGGGGGACGACTGCCCCATCTGCGGCGAGGACCGGACCGTGCAGGTGACGTACGTCTTCGGGGCCGGGCTGCCGCCGGGCGGCCGCTGCCCGGGAACGGTCAGCGAGCTCAACCGGCTGCGCCGCCGGGCCCAGCCGGTGCTCTGCTACGACGTGGAGGTCTGCCCGGGGTGCGCCTGGCACCACCTCCTGCGCAAGTACCCCGCCGGCGGCCGCCAGCAGCAGCGGCCCTCCGGCCGCGCCGGGGGCTAGCGGGAGCTCCCGGGCTATCCCGCAGTTGCTTGGTGTCGCCCCCCGTCACAGCGACGCCATGACACCCAATGTGGACCTCGTGATCGACCTGAACACGGTGACATCGACGGTGACATCGTCGGTGACAGCATCGATGTACGCCCGCTCCGCGGGCCGGTCGAGCAGCACGCACACTTAGTGGGAGTGAAGGCGTCGCAGGTCTTTTCGGGGGCGGCCACGGGGGGCCATCGGCACAGCCCTGGCGGTGGCGATGGCACAGCGCTGGCGCGGCGGCCCCGGCGCGCGCCAGGATGGGCGTGGCAGGCCGCACGCCGAGCGGCGGCACTGCCGGCAACGCGCAGCACCCGACAACCGCTCCACCGACACGCGCGCCGGGGAACCGGCCGCACGAGCACAGGAGGGCATGCAATGGCCAGCCCTACCCTTGGCGACCACCCGACCGCCGGCGACACTGGTGATCAGTCCCGCCCCGACGGCGTGCGCCCCCCGCCCCCGCCCCCGCCGCCCCCGGGGCCGGTCGCACGGCCCGGTCGCCCGCCGGTCACGGTTCCCCAGGTCCGGGCGCAGAAGCGAAGGGACGGCGCGGACCCCATCGTCATGGTCACGGCCTACGACGAGCCCGGCGCCCGCATCGCCGACGGCGGCGGGGTGGACGTGATCCTGGTTGGCGACTCGCTGGCCAACAACGTCCTGGGCTACGAGGACACGCTGCACGTGACGATCGACGACATGGTCCGTCACACGGCGGCCGTGGCCCGCGCCCGCCCCGCGGCCCTGGTGCTCGGTGACCTGCCTTGGATGAGCTACCACCTGTCGGCCGAGCAGGCGGTGACGAGCGCCGCCGCGCTGGTGCGCGCCGGCGCCGAGGCGGTCAAGCTCGAAGGCGGCCCGTCGCGAGCACGGGTCATCGAGGCGATCGTGGACGCCGAGATCCCGGTGATGGGGCATCTCGGGCTCACCCCCCAGTCGGTGCTGGCCATGGGCGGCTACCGGGTGCAGGGGCGCGACGTGGGCTCGGCCCGCGCCCTGGTGGACGCCGCCCGCCGGGTGGAAGACGCCGGGTGCTTTGCCGTGGTGCTCGAGGGTGTCCCCGACGTGGTGGCGGCCGAGATCACGTCCGTCCTGTCGATCCCCACCGTCGGCATCGGGGCGGGCCCGGACTGCGACGGCCAGGTGCTGGTGTTCCACGACCTCCTGGGCCTGGGCGCCGGGCCGGTTCCGAAATTCGTTCGGCCCTACGCCCGGCTGGCCGAGGTGGCCACCGCCGCCGTGGCCGCCTACGCCGCCGATGTGCGCGGTGGCGCCTTCCCCGGGGAGGCCGAGACGTACCACGGCTCCGACAGCCTGCGGGCCGCCTTCGCGGGCCCCGAGGGCGGCGCGGCGGGGTCCGGAGCCGTCGGCTAACCTTGCTCGCTGCCCGTTCGCCGCCAGGCGCGCGGGAAGGACGACCCTGCTCCGGACCGACCGGGGCCCGGGTGCACGGCACCCGGTCCAGAGGGAGGTGAACCGCAGATGCGGCCGTACGAAGTCATGGTCATCTTCGACACCGGCGCCGAGCCTCCGGCCATCCAGGCCGTGGTGGACCGGATCTCCGAGACGATCCGGGCCAACGGGGGGAACCCGGGCCACGTGGACCGCTGGGGTCGTCGCCCGTTCGCCTACGAGGTGAAGCACCGCCGCGAGGGCTATTACGTCCTGGTCGAGCTCTCGGGTGAGAGCCAGACCGTGTCGGCGCTGGACCGGATGCTCACGCTGGCCGACGAGGTGCTCCGGTTCAAGATCATCCGGCTCCCCGAAAAGGGCGTCCGCCGCTCCTCGGGACCAGGGCGCACCGCTGGTCGAGGGGCCCGACCCGGCAGGCCGGAGGTCGCCCCCGGCGCACCGGAGGGGGCTCCCGGCGCACCGGAGGAGGCGCCCGAAGAGGCACCCGGGCGCGAGGCTGCCGCCGCCGGCGGGCCGGCCGAGGCCTGAGGCCCGGGGCCCCAAGGACGAGAGGGAGGAGAGACCATGCCTGACAACAGCGTGACGCTGGTGGGCAACGTGACCCGGGACCCCGAGCTCCGGTTCACCAACACCGGGCAGCCGACGGCCACCTTCGGGCTGGCCGTCAACCGCCGCTGGCAGAACCGCCAGACCCAGGAGTGGGAGGAGGCCACCAGCTTCTTCGACGTCGTGTGCTGGCGGGAGATGGCCGAGAACGTGAGCGAGAGCCTCAGCCGCGGAGCGCGCGTGGTCGTGTGCGGCCGCCTGGAGCAGCGGAGCTGGGAGACGCCTGACGGGGACCGCCGGTCCAAGGTGGAGGTGGTGGCGGACGAGGTCGGCCCGTCGCTGCGCTGGGCGACTGCCCAGATCACGAAGAACGAGCGCCGGGGGCCGTCCGACGGCCCGCGCGGCGGCCGGCAGGGCACGCCGCCCCGCCCGGCCGAGCCCGCCGCCGGCGGTGGGTACGGCTACGACGAGGAGCCCTTCTGATGGCACGGAGCAACTACCGGGGCGGCACGTCACGACGCGCGCCGAAGGACCTGAACCGGCGGGTCAAGAAGAAGCCGTGCGCGCTCTGTCGTGACGGTGTGGAGTGGGTCGACTACAAGGACGTGCCCCTCCTGCGGAAGTTCATGAGCGACCGGGGCAAGATCCGCTCCCGCCGGGTGACCGGCAACTGCGCCCAGCACCAGCGGGACATCGCCGAGGCCATCAAGACGGCCCGCGAGCTCGTGCTGCTGCCCTACACCCAGCGGACCGTGACCGAGCGGCCCAGCGGCCGTGGCGGCCGTGGCGACCGGGGCGACCGTGGCGACCGTGGTGACCGGCCGGGACGCGACGGGGGCGACCGGCCCGGGCGCGATGGGGACCGCGGCCGGGAAGGTCGGGGCGCTCCCGGCGACGCAGCATCCCAAGGCGCCCCCGGCGACGCGGGCTCCTCGGGTGCTCCGGGCGGCGCTGCCGCCGGCGCATCGGCCGGCTCTGCAAACGGCGCATCGGCCGGAGGCGTGAACGGCGCATCGGCCGGCGGCGTCCAGGGGACGGAGGCGGCGGAATGAAGGTGGTGCTGCGCAAGGACGTGGTCGGCATCGGCCGCCGGGGCGACATCGTGGATGTTGCCGACGGGTTCGCCCGGAACTTCCTCTTGCCCGGGGGCGACGGCATCGTGGCCACCAAGGGCGTGGAGGCGCAGGCAGCGGCCATGCGCAAGGGGCGCGACCTGCGGGAGGCCAACGACCGCCAGGCGGCCCAGGCGAAGGCCACCACGCTGGCCGGCACGACCGTGCAGGTCCAGGCCCGGGCCGGGGGCAGCGGGAAGCTCTTCGGCTCCGTGGGCGCCCCCGAGATCATGGACGCCGTCCGGGCCCAGAAGGGCGTGGTGCTCGAGCGGGGACAGCTGCGGCTGCCCGAGCCCATCAAGACCGTCGGCACCCACGAGGTGCCGGTGCATCTCGGAGTGGACGTGGCCACCGTGGTGATGGTGGAGGTCGTCGCCGGCTGAGCCCCCGCGCGTGGCCTGCCGGAGCGGTGTCACACCGCTTCGCGACCATCGCAGCATGTCCCTGCAGCCCCCCCGAGCGCCCGCACGGCCGAGCGCCGCGCCGCGTCCACAGCCCTCGATGGTTCTCCACAGCAACGTTCACAGCCCTGTCCAGGGAAAAGACCGTGGGAATCCCCAGGTTTCGGGTCTTTCCGTCCCCAGCTTCCTTCACGCAAGGTAAGAGGCAATGGTGCAGGTGCTCGACGACGACAGACCCCGGCGGCTCCGCCCCGGCCCGACGGCGGGGAACGCCGCCCAGGGAGGGCCCGGGGGCCTGGCCTCCGTCGGCGGCTCCGGCCCACGGGTGCCGCCGTACGACCTGGACGCCGAGGAGTCGCTCCTCGGCGCCATGCTGCTGTCCAGCGACGCCGTGTCCGCCGCCATCCAGGCCTGCCGCGCCGCTGACTTCTACAAGCCGGCGCACGGCCACATCTTTGCCGCCGTCGCCTCGCTGTTCGAGGCCGGCGAGCCGGTGGACGCGGTCACCGTGGCCGACGAGCTGCGCCGCTCGGGCGTGCTCGACCAGATCGGG
The DNA here is from genome assembly GCA_027306755.1 of Acidimicrobiaceae bacterium. Lineage (GTDB taxonomy): Bacteria > Actinomycetota > Acidimicrobiia > Acidimicrobiales > RAAP-2 > JAJYVT01. The sequence goes on from DAHUZE010000040.1 coordinate 16,518, forward strand.
GACCCCACCGTGCTGGTGTCGCTGCAGGCGAACACCCCCTCGCTGGCCAACGCCGCCCACTACGCCCGGATCGTGGAGGAGCACGCCCTGCTGCGGCGGTTGATCGGCGTGGCCGGGGACCTGGCCGAGCTGGGCTACTCGGTGCCGGACGACGTCACAGCCGCGGTGGACGAGGCAGAGCGGATGATCTTCGACCTGGCGGAGCGCCGGACGGCGGATTCGGTCGAGGCCCTGCGCAACTTGATCGGCCCGAGCCTGGACCGCATCGAGGAGCTGTCGCACCGCAGCAGCCGGATCACCGGCGTGGCCACCGGCTTCGGTGAGCTTGACGACATCCTCGCCGGCTTGCAGCCGGCCAGCCTGACGATCGTGGGGGCCCGGCCCGCCATGGGCAAGACGAGCCTGGCCCTGGGCATGCTGGCCCATGTCGGCACCGTCCTGCGCCGGCCCACGCTGCTGTTCTCGCTGGAGATGGGCCATCTGGAGCTGACGCAGCGCCTGCTGGCGTCCGAGGCACGGGTGGACTCACAGCGCATGCGCACGGGCCACCTGCACGACGCGGACTGGGCCAAGGTGGGGACGGCGGTCAGCCGGCTCAGCGAGTCGACCATCTTCATCGACGAGAACCCCAACTTGACGGTCATGGACATCCGGGCCCGGGCCCGGCGGCTGAAGAAGAGCGAGGGTGACCTGGGGCTGGTGGTGGTCGACTACCTCCAGCTGATGACCGGGCGGGGCCGGGCCGAGAACCGGCAGGTGGAGGTGGCGGAGATCAGCCGCGGCCTCAAGATCCTGGCCCGGGAGCTGGCGTGCCCGGTCGTGGCACTGTCGCAGCTGTCCCGTGGTCTCGAAGCCCGGCAGGACAAGCGTCCGATGCTGTCGGACCTCCGGGAGTCCGGCTCGCTGGAGCAGGACGCCGACGTGGTGCTGTTCATCTACCGCGAGGAGGTCTACGACCCGGAGACGCCGATCGACCGGCGGGGACTGGCCGAGGTCATCGTGGCCAAGCACCGCAACGGGCCGACCGGGTCCGCCCACCTCGTCTTCCTGAGCCAGTACGCCCGCTTCGACAACCTCCAGCCGGTCTGAGCCCCGGGGATTACTATGGAGCAACTTGATCAATGGACTGCTGGAACACGTTCCGCCAGGCCAGAAGCCGGTGGCGTCCAGTCAATTAGTGGCTGATTAGTAAGCAATGATGAACACTCACGCTGCACCCCTTCTCGGGGCTCCTCTCCTCTTGCCAGCTTCGGTTCTAATCTAGCGGGAGACAGCCATGCCGATGGCAACGGTCTTCCGTCTCCTCCTCCGGCACCTGCATATTCTGAAGCCCCATTTGCACTATTTTGTCGCCGGAGGATGGCTCGGGCAGCCTTGCCCACCTAGCGGACGGTCCGCGACGCCGTAGAAGGTGAGGCAACCGCCTGACGGAACCGCGGCAGCGAACCAGCGCGCCTGCGGGGTCACGGCGCTCCCTGCGGCTCCATTCGAGGATGGTGTCGTCGACACAACCAACGAAGTGCCTGCGGGGGCTCTGCCTATCCAGACTGTGTAAACCTGCTTCGATGGGCTCCTCCACGGCACAACCGCGATCGGATAGTTCTTTGTCGTCGAGCGAGCTGTGCCGGCGGCAGGCTTCCCGACGGTGCCCGCTGCCATGCATCCACCGCCCAGCTCTCGATTCAATGTTGCCGTGGACGAGCGGTCTGTAACCCATACTGCAACGCATCCGCTGCTTGGATGACTTGACGCACTTACAACTCGGAAAACAGCGCCATCTGGACCCCGGCCGACGAACCGCGTGATCGCGCCCGCAACAGACCTTGTTGGTGTCAACAATTGTTGTGCCGGGCCATACCCCGTTGAGGGTGTAAACGCGCCTACCGCCGCAGCGATCCCAGCCCCAAGCCCGCTGGTTCCCAGGGCAACTGCAACTATGATCACTGGCCGCCTCCATCTGACGAGTATGGGGATCTTCCGTGGGTGTCTTCCCGGCTCAGCGGCGAACGCCCTCAGAGCGATCCGGGCCGAGGCACGATGTTGCTCGGGATAGGCGCGGTCGAGCGGCGGGCACAAACAATCGCGCTTCGCATTTGCACCGTCGTTCATCGCTAACGCCCCACGCTCGACAGGCGCGAACGCATGTGGGTATGAGCCCTTGCGAGCCGAGAACGGACCGTCCCGGCTGGCACTCCCAGCGTCATTGCTGCTTCTGCTTGGGAAAGCCCGTCCCAATCGCACAGCTCAACGACTTTTCGTTCTTCGGGCCTGAGGGATCCCATCGCGTCTCGGATCCGCACCATCGCTCTTTCGTCGTCGAGTCGTCGTGCTACATCGTCCCCAAAGTCGGTGGCCGCGAATGGAGGGGGGAACCTACGCAGAGCTTCGGCGTATCGCCTACGTGCGCGCGACGCGTTACGGAGGACGTTGTTCGCGACTCCGAGCAGCCACGGCCTCACAGTGTCTCGAGTCATATCCACGCTAGTGCGCCTACGCCAGGCCTCCATAAAGACAATGTTGGTGACTTCCTCGGCAATCGACCACGACGACGTGGCCCGGAAACAGTGGTTGTAGACGGCATCTGCGTGACGCTCGTACAGCTCCTCGAAAGCATCCGCATCCCCACTCGCGACGAGCGACCACAGCGCCATGTCCGGCTCCTGGTACGCCACGGTCACATCAGGTCTATGTCCGCTGGAGGGCCGACTGCTCCCAAACCTGGAAGTCGGTCAGGGCCGAAGATCAGGCTGGCAGGGGTGTGACCACAACCAGACGGGTCGCCAATTGGAATACGAGGACCGGCGATGCGTGCCTCCTGTAAGCGACGGTCTAAGCATCGCCGGACCCTTCCGTACGAATTATGTGTTAGCAATTAGGGTCAGTTACAAACCGGTGTGGACGCATACCAGTACTGAGTAAATGTATGGTTGATGCTTGTAACGCCGTTCGGCTCGGACAGGACTTTGCCGGACGACCCGCAGTTGCTCGTCATGATATACTTATTGTTGTTCGCGGTCAGTCCATAGCTCGTTGTAAACGTCCAGAAGTAGTTCTTCGTCACGTGCGCCGAACCGAAATTCGGTAGATACAGCCCATTCAGGCGCTCGTTGATATACTCGGCCAATGTGTGGCCAACATATGGGCTCGAATTCTTAAAGGTCTCATAGACACCGGTTGTCTCATTCTCCAAGAGGTATGTCGTCGTGCCATTGCCGAGATAGTCGAAGTTGATATAGGCGCGCTGGCCAGCACTGATCGCTGGTCCTTCCCAAACGGTTCCCTCCGGATAGTCCTCGGTCCAGAACTTGTACTGGGGACTGGAGGTTGCGATTGAGTCGGCACCAGCTTGGATTATGTTTGAACCGGTTTCGATTCCCACCCAGAGTGAAGCGTCTGGAGCACTCTTGTATGTGCCGTAGTGGGAATTGCCGGAAACTGAGGGTTGAACCCACGTCGATTCTCCGCCCCTCAATGAGTTACTCGTCACTCGTGTATGGGGCTCGACATGGCCGGCCCAGTTGCCCGAGTAAACGAGTGTGTGTTTCACAGAACTGCAGACAGGATCAGGAGCCTGGGCGATCTTCGCCGCCTTGACCGCCTGTTCCCACGCTGCATATGAGCCCTGATCACCCGGCGGAGGAGGCAAGGGCAGACCGTACTGTCGAAGCTGTGCGGCGGTCGCGGTCAGGGGATCGAATGCCGAGGGCGGGGATTGCGTCGAGTAGACTGCCAGCGGTTTGCATGTTGTCGTTCCAGCGATCGCTTGCACTCCGTCCGATACGCCGTGCGCTGAGATCGGTTGCGACGCCGGCCTCACAGGCCCTACGAGGCCCATCACAAGGAGGGAGCGTTCCGGCACCGATACCTACGCTAATCGTCCAAAGGGTTCAGTACTTTCTTAGTGCAATTCGGAACATCTCGTTCCTCTTCCCACGTCGCGTCGCCGACGCGTTGATGCTTGCAATTACTGTTTGCCAACCGCCCAGTACAACCTGCCCGACAAGCACGGAGGAGCGACCGAGGGAGAACTGCTATAATCATCCTACATCGGGGACCCCCCTCGTACCTCGGAGCGACCGCTCCATGGTCAAGTTACCCTCGATCGCCATCGGCGGCTAGGGGGGTTGGATACTTCGTCGCCAACCTGGAACGTGACCGCCGGTCCGACACGGCGGGGCATCCGGCCGGCGCGGCGGCACGCAGCCAGATCGGACTTCAGGATCTCGGGACTCGCGCACCTCCTCCTTCGCCATCGCGCGTGTACCGGGGTAGTCGAATGGGACGGGATCGAGTATGAAGGTAGTCACGGTCCCGGTGATCGACGATGATCGTCACGGTGGGGTCCCCAGGTGTCCCAGGAATCTGCGCCGCCTGCCGTTCAGCGCCGACCCGACTTGGGTGACCACCTGTTGGACCGAGTACCCATGTGACGTGGCTCACGCGGTTACCTCGCCATGTGGGCGTGAGGTCGGCCCTCTGGCCGGTGGGAGCACCCAGGCGTAGACGAACGGTTCTCCCTCCAGGCGTCGGGCCAACCTCGATCAGGTTGCCGACCAGGATTGGGCCCTCGACCCGCTCGGCCGAGCCGACTTCCCCGAACGGAACCAGCGGCAGGCAGTCCGCGGATGGATGAGCTGGGCATCTGCCCACGCGGCCAGTTCATGTATTGCTCAGTATTGATCGGGTGGCCCTTGCCGGCCGTAGCCGGGCTCAGGGGCGGTTCCGAACCGGACCCACGGGCGGTCCGCCGTCGCCGGGCTCCCGGCCGAATGTGTAGCGGAGCTCCGGCTGGGCTTCCTCGCCGTGGTCGTCCTCGTTGCCGTCGGGGCTCCGGTACCGGCGGAACGCCGGGAGCAGGCACGCCAGCACCATGGCCCCGGCAATGCAGGCCAGGCCGCCGGACACGACGGACACCTCGATGCCGGCGGCCGACGCCACGGCGCCGGACTCCAGGTCCCCCAGGCGCGGGCCGCCGCTGACCACTGCCATCTGGATGCTCGACATCCGGCTCCGGAACCGCTCGGGCACCGAGCGCTGCAGGACGGTGTTACGGACCACCGCCGAGATCACGTCGGCCCAGCCGCCTATGGCCAGGAGGGCGAGGGCCACCGGCAGGCTCCGTATGAGACCGAACCCGGTGATCGCCGCGCCCCACACCATGACCGCGGTCACGATCAGCCAGCCTTGGCGCCGCACGCGCTCCACCCAGCCCGTGGTGACGCCGGCGGCAAGGCCGCCGACGCCAACCGCGGCGTAGAGGTAGCCGAGCACCGAAGCTCCGCCCCCGAACACCGTTGCCGTCATGGCCGGGAAGAGGGCCCGGGGCATGCCGAACACCATGGCGTTGACGTCGATGACGTAGACCCCTTGGAGCGCCTGGCGGCCCTTCAGGAAGCCGATGCCCTCCAGCACCGAGCGGACCCCGGGACGTGCCGCCCCGACGGCCGGGGGCAGGGCAGACATGCCCACGATGGTGAGCAGCGACAGGGCGTACGTGCCGGCGTCGATGGCGTACACCCAGGGCAGGTGGACGGCGCCGATGAGCAGCCCGGAGACCGCCGGTCCCACCACCGAGCCGAGCTGGTAGAGCGACTGCAGGAAGGAGTAGGCGGCCAGGAGCAGGCGAGGGGCGACGAGGGCCGGCACGACAGCGTTGCGGGCGGTATTGATGAAGCCGTTCATGGCTGCGGCCACGGCGCTGATCACGTAGATGGCCGGCACGGAGGGGTGGGCCAGCGTGGCGTTGAGGGCCAGCGCCACGCTGCTGAGGGAGAGCAGGCCCGTGCTTGCCAGGAGCAGGACCCGCCGGTCCACGGCGTCCCCGACCGATCCCCCGATCAGCGCCCCCAGCACGAGGGGCACCAGCTGCACCAGGCTGACCGCGCCCACCTGGAGCGACGAGTGGGTCTCCGCGTACAGCTGGTAGGGGATGGCGACGACGGTGAGCTGGCTCCCGAGGGTGGCCACCAGCTGCCCGGCGAACAGCCGGCGGAAGTTGGGGCTCTCGCGGAGCGGCGCGACGTCAACGAGGATTCGGCGTCGCATTGCACGCCAATGGTGACATCCCGCCGGGTCGCCGTGCGCCGTGCGTCCGGCGACCGGCCCCGCTGCTGGAGGGGAGCGGCCTGCGGCGTGTGCCCGGGGCCCGCCCGCGGCGCTACGGCTCGAAGCGGAATCCCACGCCGCGCACGGTCACGATGTGGCGGGGGTTGGCCGGGTCGGGCTCCAGCTTGCGCCGGAGCCGCTTCACGTGGGTGTCCAGCGTCCGGCTGTCGGCCAGGTCCTGGTCCCACCAAAGCTGGTCGATGCACCACTCCCGCGTGACCACCTGCCCGGGCTGGGCCATCAGCAGGGCGAGCATGTCGAACTCCTTGCGCGACAGCTCGACCGGCCGCCCGTGGACGCTCACCTCCCGCCGCGCCTGGTCCAGGCGAACCGGTCCCTCGCTGAGGACCTCGTCCCGCGGCATCTGGGTGATCGGCCCCCGCCGCAGCACGGCCCGCATGCGGGCCACGAGCTCGCGCAAGCGGAACGGCTTGGCGACGTAGTCCGATGCCCCAACCTCGAGGCCGACCACCACGTCGACCTCGGAGTCACGCGCCGTCACCATGATGATGGGCACCGGTGCCACGGCCCGCATGCGTTGGCACAGCTCCACGCCGGACTGGTCCGGGAGCATGACGTCGAGCAGGACGAGGTCCGGGCGCAACCGGTGGAACTGGCGCATCGCCTCGTGCCCGTCCGCAGCCACCTCCACGGCGAACCCCTCATGGCCGAGGCCCGCGACGAGCGCCTGACGGTAGGACTCCTCGTCGTCCACCACCAGGACGACAGGCCGCCGGTACCGGAACATGCCCGCCGGTCCTGCGCCCTGACCCGGGACCGAGCCCGCCAGGGGCGTGGGGGCCGGAGGGACGGCGGGGACGGCGGTCACCCGCGCGGGCGAGATCCCGCCGGGCGCTGGGGCGGAGACCTTCTTGCGCCGCCCAGTGCGTAAGAAGGCAGGTGGCAGGGGCAGGTCGCCGAACGACGTCATGCTGCGTCGTCAGGGCGACCGAGGGAGGGCGGCAGCGCCGGGGAGCGGGGGGGTAGCTCCCGGCCGCCGCCTCCTGGCGCAGGCGGGTCCACGCCTGCGCGAACGAGATGGCCGTCTTCCTCCGGCGCCCCAGAGGGAGTTGGACCACGACAGCACAGCTGGGGCGGCGCAGCGGTGCCACCGGCGCCCTCTGCCGTTCCGCCGGAGCTCGGCGCCGGCTGCCGCCACCGTAGGCGTGTCGCCCCATTGGCTCCAACTGTATGGGAGGCAGATGAACGGCCCGCGAAGCGACCGCAACACGAAGATGACCCGGCGATGAACTCTTTCCGGGCGCCCCACGGGAGGTAGGAGCCGCACCGGTACGCTCTGCCGGCGATGACCGATGACCCCCGAAGCGCCAAGGGCCGGGGCAACCTCCCAGGGGTGAGCAGCCGTCCGGGGGCGAACCAGCGCCGGGCCATCGTGATGTCGGGCGACGAGGTGGCCGCCTTCCTGGCCGAGCGCCACACCACCACGATGTGCACCATCAATGTGGACGGCTCCATCCACGCGGTGGCCATGTGGTACGGGTTCAGCGGCGGGCGCCTGGCGGTGCAGACCAAGGCGAAGTCCCAGAAGGTCTGCAACGTCCGTCGGAACCCGGCCATGACCTGTTTGGTGGAGGCAGGTGACTCCTACGGCGAGCTACGGGGCGTGGAGCTGGTCGGACAGGCCTACGTGGCAGAAGACCCGGACGTCCTCTGGGAGGTGGGGGTGAGCGTGCACGAGCGCTACGTCGCCCCCTACACCGAAGCTGAACGGCCCGCGGTCGAGGCAATGCTGCACAAGCGGGTCGCCATCGTGCTCGCGGTGCAGCGCACCGTCAGCTGGGACCACCGCAAGTTGCCCCGAGCCTGACCCGCCGAGCGGCCCGACCGCAGTCAGCCGTCAGGCGGCAGCCCTGGCCTCCTTGGCCCTGGCCCGCTCCTTCTTGCCCTTTCCGTTCCTCACCTTGCGCTCGAGCCGGCTCAGCCTCCGGGAGGTGAGCGAGCTGGCCATGAGGGCCAGGCCCATGCCGGCGAGCCAGGAGTCCTTGGCGATCGCCGTGCCGTCCTTCGTCGGCCGGACGCTGCCCTCCTGGCGCATCCCCGGCGTCTTTGCGTACAGGCCGAGCAGGCCCCCGGCAAAGGCCGTCAGCCCCAAGCCGGCCAGGCCGTCACCCACCACGACCGGCATGAGCAGGGCCCCACCCAGGCCGACCTCGGCAACCGCCAGGAGCTTGGCGAACTGCTCGGGGGGCAGGTTCTCCAAGAACGGGTACGTGCCGGTCGCAAAGCCGTGGAGGCGCTCGGCTGTCTCCTTCTCGGCTTTCAGCTTGGTCAGCCCGGAGTTCAAGATGAATGCGCCCGCCGCCATGCGGACGGGCAGGTTGGCCACACGAGAGCGGTGTTTCACGATGTCCACGCTACCCAGGTGGGGGCGGGGCGACACACTGGGCCACCGGTGCCCGACACTGGGCCACCCGTGCCCGGGGCCAGGAGGCCAGAGAGCAGGGGGCCGGGCTCGGGGGGTTGGGCTCAAGGGGCCAGGATGACCCGGAGGAAGTCCGCCGGCCGGGCACCCGGGTTCCGGTAGGCATAGGGAGCATCGGAGGGCAGGCGCAGGTAGTGGCCGGCGACCAGCGGCACCTCCTTGTCGCCCACCTCCACGATGAGGCGGCCAGCCCGCACGAGCAGGATCTCCTCGCTCCCAGGCGGGTCCGCCTCGGCTTCGTACCGCCCGCCGGGAACCAGCTGCCACAGCCACAGCTCGGTGGTCGCCACCATCGACCGGGCCACGAGCAGGCGGGCCGAGCTGCCCTGGCCGTCCTCCCAGACCGGTTGCTGGGACTCGGCGGCCTCGGGGACCAGCGGTGCGACACGCCGCCCCACGGCCAGGTCGGCGAAGCCGCACTCGAGCGCTCGGGCCAGCTTGTCGAGCGTGCCGAGGCTGGCGTTGGCCTCGCCAGATTCGAGCAGGGTGATCATGCGGCGGCTCACCCCGGACCGCTCGCTCAGCTCGTCCAGCGTCAGGTGGCGGTCCTGGCGCCGCGCCCGGACCCGGGTGCCTACGGCCCGCAACAGCCCGCTCACCGGTGCTGCCGGATCGGTTCCCACCGAAAGGGCAATATACTGCACTCTGGCGGCGCGCACCGGGTTGGGTCCGCCGCCCGAAAAGCCCGGGGCTTGGACCCCGTTCATGGAAAGGCAGGAGAGGATCATGGTGAGCGAGCTGCGCAGGCGACCGAAGGCGGTCGCAGTGGCGTTGCTCGTGGTCACCTCCATGGTGTGGGGCTCGACGTTCGTGGTCGTCAAGACGGCGGTCGCCCACTTCCCGGTGCTCGACTTCCTCGCCTGGCGCTTCTTGATGGCCGGCGTGCTCCTCGCCGTGATCAGGCCCAGGGCCCTTTTGCGCTTGGGTTGGCGCAAGATCGCCCAAGGGGCCGTGCTCGGTGCCGCACTTGCCGCCGGCTACGTCCTCCAGACGTATGGCCTGCGGTACACGCCCGCCGCGGTGTCCGGGTTCCTGACCGGGCTGCAGGTCGTCTTCACCCCGGTCGTCGGCTGGATGCTGCTGCGCCACCGCCCGGGAGCCCGAACCTGGGGGGCGTCGCTGCTGGCCGTGGCCGGACTGGCCGTTCTGTCGCTGCGCTCCGCGACCTTCGGCGCCGGGGAGGTGCTGACCGTCGCCTCGGCAGCAATGTTCGCCGTGCAGCTGGTGATCCTCGGCCGGTGGGCGTCAGCAAGGGATGCGTACGGCCTGGCCACGGTGCAGCTCCTTACCGTGGGGGCCATCTCGCTCATCGGCGCGGCGCCGAGCGGGCTGGTGCTGCCGTCGTCGGCCGGATTATGGGCGGCGGTGGGCCTGACCGCACTGGGGGCGACGGCGTTCGCCTTCGTGGTGCAGTCCTGGGCCCAATCGCACGTGGCGGCAACCGTTGCCGCCGTCGTCTACACCACCGAGCCCCTGTTCGCAGCGCTCTTCGCCTGGATCGCCGGGGAGCAGTTGGGCTGGGGCGTGCTGGCGGGCGGCGCGCTGGTCGTGCTGGCCGTGTTCATGCTCGGGCTCGGGAGCGGCCCGGAGCCGGCTCTCCCAGAGCCGGTGCCGGCAGCGGAGGCGCCCCAGGATCCAGCGGCCCGGAGCGCCGCCGCCGGTTCTACGGCTCGCGATGCGCCGGGCGTCCCGGTGGAGGTGCCGGCAACGGCCTAGCCGCGGTCTCGCGGGGTCAGGTGCGTCCGGTCACGGGTCGGCATGCCGGTGGAGGCTCACCGCTTCATCGACCGGTACTCGGACAGGATCGCCCGTCCCATCAGGGTGTAGCCGGCGGTCTTGGCGTGGATGTTCCCCAACTGGCAGAACCAGGTCAGCGCGCAGGTCCTCGCCACGGCCACCGGAACCGTGCCGTACGGCGCGAGCGTGGTCTTCTTGCCGAGGGGGGTGTAACCGCCCGTGGTCCGGGTCACGTCCACGAGCCGCCCGCCCGCAGCCCGGTAGGCCAGTGTCAGCGCCGGATTGAAGAGGTCCTTGAACGCGGTCACCGAGAGGGTGGCGAGGCTGGTGTTCCCATGCCCGGACGGGTACACCCAGAGGCCTAGCAGCACATCCGGGTACGTGAGCCCGATCAGGGGGACGTGCGGACCGGCAGCCTTGCGGAGCATGCCGGCGATTCGCTGCACGTTGTGGTGGACCGTCGGCATGGCCGACAAGACGCACGCGGTGGGATCCGGCGCAGCGGCACAGTGCGTGATGTCGTTGCCGCCGATGCTCACGGTGATGAGGCCGATGTGGCCACGGTGCTTGCGGAGGAAGGCGGTGGCCGCTGCCGTCTGGGTCTGAGTCGGGTAGGCGACTGCGCCGGAGGAGGCTCCCGGACCGTACGGCGGGGCGCAGCCCACCGTCTTCAGCATGGACGTGGTCGTCGCGCCGGCGCAGCCGAAGTCGGCAAGGCGGAGGTGCGTGGACCGGGCGACCACCGCGGTGTAGCCGGCCGTGGGGCCCGGCACCGGCGACGGCTGCAACCCGACCGCATAGGAGTCCCCGAGGGCTAGGTAGTAGCGGGCAGCCGATGACGCCCCGGCCGCCCGCGTGGCTGCAGCGGCCCGGCCCGCACCCTGGCCGACGAGCGCGTTCCCCATGAGAGCCAGGGACAGGAACGCGGGTACCAGAGCGAGCAATCGACGACCCGGTTGCGCCTGGCCGCCGTGGCCTGGCCGGACCACTTGTGGCGTCAAGCGGCGAGAGTCACGGGCAGGCATGCCCAGGGCCTATCACCCGGACGCCTCCTGCCGATCGCGGGGGCGGCTGGCGCGGGGTCCCGCAGGGGGAGCGGGAGCGACCGCGGGCAGAAGTTGCAATTGGCCCACCACTATCTATATGGTGTGGAGCTGCAAACAGATGAGGAGTTGCTCTGGGGCGCACGGTAGGTGGCCCGCCAGAGCCGGGCACCGGCGCGATGGGGCGCGAAAGGGGACCGTTGAGGGGATGGGAATGCTCTTGTTCATGCGCGCTCGGATCCTGGTCGCTGTCGGAGTCTTGGCGCTGTCCGGCCTGGCGGGAGCCGCTGCAGGCGCCCCGGTGGCCGGAGCCGTAACAGGTGGAGTGGCCGGATCGATCTCAGCGTCGTCGGCGCCGGGGATCTCGAGCACAGCCACGGACGCCCCGGCGGGAACAGTCACCGTCCAGCTCGGGGCGGCGGGGAGTCTTCC
>DAHUZE010000043.1 GCA_027306755.1 Acidimicrobiaceae bacterium
TCGTTCACCACCCGCCGGGTGGTGGCCATCCAGCACGGCCGGGCCATCTTCAACCTCTCCACCTCGTTCCACGACCCAGAGCCGGGGTTCGAGCACCAGGTCCCCATGCCCGACGCCCCCGATCCCGAGACGCTCCCGACCCTGGCCGCCCAGCTTGCCCCTCTCCGCGACAAGCTGGGCGAGCTTCTCGACCGCCCCCGGCCGATCGACCAGCGCCACATCGGCCCGCACCCGTGGTTGCGGCGTGAGCCGAAGGAGCCCTACCAGCGGCTGTGGATCCGGGCCGACGGCGTGCTGCCCGACGACCCCCTCCTGCACGCGTGCGTGGCCACCTACGCCTCGGACATGTCGCTGTTCGAGGCCATCCTCCAGCCCCACCTCGTCCGGTGGGACGATCCCCGCTTCATGGGGGCGAGCCTGGACCACTGCATGTGGTTCCACCGTTCCTTCCGGGCCGACGAGTGGCTGCTCTTCGACACCGAGTCCCCGGTCGCCGCCGGCGCCCGGGGGCTCGCCCGCGGCTTCCTCTTCGACCGCTCCGGGCGGCTCGTGGTCTCGATGGTCCAAGAGGGGCTGGCCCGGCTGCGGACCACCGGCGGCTGACGGCCGCCGGCTGGCGGCTCAGGACGAGGCGCCCCGCCCGGCCATCGGGACGTAGTCGCGTGCGTCGGCGCCGATGAAGAGCTGGCGCGGACGGGCGATCTTGGAGTCCTGGTCCAGCATCTCCTGCCAGTGCGCCAGCCAGCCGGCCGTCCTCGGGATGGCAAAGAGCACCGGGAACATCTCGAGCGGGAAGCCCATGGCCTGGTAGATGAGGCCGGAGTAGAAGTCCACGTTCGGGTAGAGCCGGCGAGAGATGAAGTACTCGTCGTTGAGCGCGATCTCCTCCAGCTTGAGGGCGATGTCGAGGAGGGGGTTCTTGCCCGTGATCGAGAACACCTCGTCGGCCGTCCGCTTGATGATCTTGGCCCGGGGGTCGTAGCTCTTGTAGACCCGGTGCCCGAAGCCCTGCAGGCGGCCGTGACCGGCCTTCACCGCCTCCACGAAGGCGGGCACGTCGTCCATCGAGCCGATCTCTCCCAGCATGCGGATCACCGCCTCGTTCGCCCCGCCGTGACGGGGGCCGTAGAGGGCGGCACAGGCGGCGGCGCACGCCGAGTAGGGGTCGGCGTGCGAGGAGCCGACCACCCGCATGGCCGTGGTCGAGCAGTTCTGCTCGTGGTCGGCATGGAGGATGAAGAGGATGTCGAGCGCCCGGGACAGCACCGGGTCGGCGTGGTAGGTGGGCTCGGCGACCTTCCACATCATGGAGAGGAAGTTGGACGGGAAGTCCAAGGAGTTGTCCGGGTACACGAAGGGCATGCCCACGCTGAAGCGGTGGGCGGCGGCGGCGAGGGTGGGCATCTTGGCGATCAGCCGCGTGATCTGCTTCTGGCGGGACGCCGGGTCGAAGATGTCTTTGGCATCCAGGTAGAAGGTGGACAGGGCCGCCACGGCCGAGACCAGCATGCCCATGGGGTGAGCGTCGTAGTGGAAGCCGTCGAGGAACCGCTTGCGTACGTTCTCGTGGATGAACGTGTGCATCGTCACGTCCTCCCGCCAGGAGGCGAACTCGCCCTCGCCCGGGAGCTCGCCGTTCAAGAGGAGGTACGCCACCTCGAGGTAGGTGGACTGCTCGGCCAGCTGCTCGATCGGGTAGCCCCGGTAGCGGAGGATCCCCGCTGTGCCGTCGAGGTAGGTGATGGCGCTCTCGGCGGCGGCGGTGGACATGAACGCCGGGTCGACGAACCAGATGCCCGGGAGGATCTTGCTCCACTCGATGGCGCTGACGCCGCCGTTGACGATCGGGATCTCGCAGGTCTCGCCGTTGCGATTGTCGGTGATCGTGATGCTCTCGGGCACGGGCGGGACGTCCTCCTCGACTGGTCGCCAGCACGGCCGTACAACCACGACCGTGCGGGCGCCGCACCGGCAGTCAAGATCGCTACAGCGCCCGCTCGATCCTAGGGGTCGTCACCGACGAGGGCACAACGCGCCGTCACCCCCCGGCCGTGGTGGCCGACGAGGGGGTCGTCGTGGCGGTGGTGCTGGTGGTGGTGGTGCCCGCCCCGCTCCCCGAGCGGGGGTGCTCGTAGGTGTACTGGTTGCCCGCCGAGTAGCCCGAGGGGCCCCCGGCGTTCTCCACCGTCACGGTCACCGTGCCGGTCCCCGGAGGGACGACTGCCTTGATCTCTGTTCCCGACACGATGGTGAAGCTGGCGTCGGTTGTCCCGAACTTGACCGCGGTGGCCTGCCGGAAGTTGCTGCCGAGGACGACGACGGTGTTCCCGCCCCGCTCCGGCCCCTTGGCCGGTGTGACCTGGGCCACGGCCGGCGGGCTGGGTGGCGCCACCGTCACCGAGAACGTGTCCGAGGTCGCGGCGCCCGTTGTGGCGTCCGGCACCGGCGGGGCGACGGTCACGGTGACGGTGTAGCTGTGGGCAGGGGCCACGGGAGCCGGGGGGAGCGTGACGGTGGTCGAGCCGCCCGGCCCGATCGAGACGGTCCGGGAACGCCGGGTCGGAGCCTTGCCTGTCTGGGGGGCCACCTGCACCTCGACGGTGACGTGCCGGGCCGGCACGTTCCCCCGGTTTGCGACCACCGCCGACACCGCGAGCTTGCTCGTGGGCGGGACCTCCACGGCGTTGGCCGGGGCCGACGCGCCGTTGGCCGGCGGGACCGGGGCGGGGATGAGCGCCAGGGCGCCGGTCGCGAGCACCACGTCGTGCACGGCCGCCAAGGTGGGCGACGCCCCGAGCGCCGCAACGAGCGATGCCGCCCCCGTGGGTGTCCACGCCGTGGCGGTGCGCCACGACGAGGGTGGCAGCGACGCCCGGCCCGGCGATGCCCGCAGGGCCCGCCGCCCTGCGGCGTAGCTGCGGTTGGACGACGCGATGGTGCCGCCCACCCGCTCGAGGGCGGCGGCGGCGGCCGCGGCCGAGAGGGCGGGCGGTGTGGGCGCGACGGTGGCGGGCGGGTCGGCCGAGGTCACCGTCGGGAGCGGGCTCAGGACGAGCAGCCGGTCGAGCGTCCGCCGCAGGTCGACGATGGCCGTCGCCCGCTGGGCGAAGGCGGCAACCACGTCCGCGCCCGCCCCGCCGGACGGAGCGGGCGACTCGAGCACCGCCGCCTGGCGGGCGATCGACTCGGCCTGCTGGACCAGTGTGTCGAGCGAGGCCTCGAGCGCCGGGCGCGAGCTGGCCGCCATGGCCGGCAGGAGCGTGCCCAGCTGGCGGCCGAGGGCGTTCGACCGGGCGGTGAGGACCGCCACCTGGTCGGCGAAGGAGCGGTTGACGTCGCGCAGGTAGGACACGGACTGGGGGCCCGTGCGCAGCGCGCCGCCGATGAGCAGGAACGCCGCGACCGCCGCCGCGACCGCCCCGACGGCGAGGGCCCGGGCCGATCGCGACATGCGGCGACGCCGCCGACGGGACGGGAACGGTGACATCGGCGCGTGACGCTACTTCCGGCCTCCGGCGTCCGGGGACGCACGGGTCCCGCCCGCCGGCGGGTCAGCGGCTCAAGCGTCCGTCGACTCGGCCTCTCGGGCGAGGCCGGTGGCACCCGACCCGGCGGTGCGCAGCGTACTGGCGGTCGAGCGCCACTCCACGGTGGGCTCGATGGCGACGGGGTCCACGCGGTCGCGGAAGCGGTCCACCACCGCCAGGAGGGACGAGAGCGTGCGGGAGCTCAGCAGGTGGGGGACGAGGCCCAGGTCGAGCAGCTTGGTGTGGGCCGCCCGGTAGTAGTGCTCCTGCTTCTCCACCCGGGGGTCGTCGAGGTGGACGATCTCCACGTTGCCGGGGTACGCGTCGACCACCATCTCCGCCAGCTGCTGGACCGAGAACGACTCGGTGAACTGGTTGAACACGCGGTACTCGCCGGCCTCCGGCGGGTTGTCGCACGCCAGCTCCACGCAGGCCAGCGTGTCCCGGATGTCGAGCATGCCCCGCGTTTGGCCGCCCGAGCCGTAGACGGTGAGCGGGTGGCCGATGACGGCCTGCACGCAGAAGCGGTTGAGCACCGTGCCGAAGACCCCGTCGTAGTCGAACCGCGTGGCCAGGTCGGGGTGGAGGACGGTCTCGGGGGTCTCCTGCCCGTAGACGATGCCCTGGTTGAGGTCGGTCGACCGCAGGCCCCAGATGCGGCAGGCGAACATGATGTTGTGGCTGTCGTGCACCTTGGACAGGTGGTAGAAGGACCCCGGCTGCTTGGGGTAGGGCAGCACGTCGGTCCGGCCCCGATGCGTGATCTCGATGAAGCCCTCTTCGATGTCGATGTTGGGCGTGCCGTACTCGCCCATCGTGCCCAGCTTGACCAGGTGGATCGAAGGGTCCACCTCGGCGATGGCGTAGAGCAGGTTGAGGGTGCCGACCACGTTGTTCACCTGCGTGTACACGGCGTGGTTCTGGTCGATCATCGAGTAGGGGGCGGACCGCTGCTCGGCGAAGTGCACCACGGCGTCCGGGCGGAACTCGGTGAGCGTCTTCCTCATGAAGGGCGCGTCGGTCAGGTCCCCGACGTAGGTGGCGATGCGCAGCCCGGAGACCTCCTCCCACACCCGGACCCGCTGCTGGAGGTGCCTGATGGGGACCAGGCTGTCGACGCCCATCTCGTAGTCGTACTGGCGCCTGGCGAAATTGTCGACGACGCCGACCTCGTGGCCGCGGCCCGAAAGGTGGAGAGCCACCGGCCAACCGAGATACCCGTCGCCACCCAGAACCAGGATCCTCACGGACCGTCTCCTCTCGTCTGCTCGCCTGGTCGCGGCCGGGGCGCGCTCTTGCACGCGGCCGCGGAGCGAGGAGGCAATCGATTCGGAACGCTACTTTGCCTCGCGATCCTGAGATAAGGCTGAGAATCGCCGAAGAACAACCTTACGCTGGAGCGGTCATTCCCGGTTGCGACGCGCCCAGGGCTGCGTCCATCTGGTCAATTGGCGCCCCGAGCCCTTCGATGAGCCTCGAGACCCGCACCTATGCCGGGGACACGACCGGGACACCGCCGCAGCGGTACCGTTCCCGCAGGGGGTTCCTGGCGGGCATCGGCAACCCGGTGCAGCGGGTGCGGCCCTCGGGTCGGGACGACAAGGGGCAGGCCCGGGGCGCCGCCGGCCCCGACGCCCCCGACGACGCCGGGTCCGGTGCCGCGGCGCTGGAGGAGATCGAGCGACGGTTCGTCCAGGTGTTCGCCCTGGTGGGCGAGGCCATCGCCGGCGCCACCCACGCCCTGTTGGCGTGCGACCGCGAGGCGGCCAAGCAGCTGGTGGCCCGCGACGACGAGGTCGACGAGAGCATCGACGCCATCACCACGCTGGCGCAGCGCGAGCTGGTGAGCGGGCTCACCACCGAGCAGGAGCGCCGGGAGCTCGTGACCGTGCTGCGGATGCTGCCCGACCTGGACCGCAACGGGGACCTGGCCGAGCACGTCGCGCGGCGGGCGGCGCGCGGGCTCGGAGCGGCGATGTCGCCACGGAGCCGGGGACTGGTGGAGCGCATGGGCGAGGTGGCCGCAGCCATCTGGGCCAGCACGGCGGACGCCTTCGCCGAGCGATCGGTCCACGGCGCCCACATGGTGGACGCCCTTGACGACGAGATGGACGACCTCCACGTCAATCTCACGGCCGAGCTGGCCACGGGGGCCATGGAGGTGCCGGTCGCCATCGAGCTGGCCATGGTCGCCCGGTTCTACGAGCGCTTCGGGGACCACGCCGTCAACCTGGCCCGCCGGATGGCCGCGCTGGTGGCGGGAAGCCCGGAACCGGGCGGCGCCGGCGCGGACTGACGCGGTCGCCTTCCGTGCCGCGTCAGCGGCCGCCGGCCAGCGACGCAGTCTCCCCGGCCCACCGGCCCAGGACAGCCTCGGCGATCTGCACGGCGTTGAGCGCCGCCCCCTTGCGGAGGTTGTCACCAACCACGAAAAGGGAGAGGCCCCCGGCGGCCGCACGGATGCGTCCCACGTAGGAGGGGTCCCGGCCGGCGGCCTCGAGCGGCGTCGGCACGTCTCTCACGACCACCCCTGGCGCGCGGGAAAGGAGCTCGGTCGCCTCGGCGGGTGAGATGGGGCGGTCGAATTCGGCGACGATCGCCGCGCCATGGCCGGTGAAGACCGGCACCCGGACACAGGTGCATGTCACCACCAGCGTCGGGATGCCCAGGATCTTTCTGCTCTCGTTTCGGTACTTCTGCTCTTCGCTCGTCTCGAGCGAGCCGTCGTCCACAAGAGAGCCGGCCAACGGCACCACGTTGTGTGCAACCGGCGCGGCGAACACCGACGGCGCGGGCATCGGCGCCGTGCCCCCGGAGCCACCCGTCTCACCGGCGACCTGGCCTCCCCCCGCGGCATCGGCGATCTCGCCTCCACCTGCCCCACCAGTGCCGAAGGTGAACGCCGCGGCGAGGCCGGAGGTGGCGTCCAGCTGACCCGCGAGCTCGTCCACCCCGGCGCGCCCGGCGCCGGAGACGGCCTGGTAGGTCGCCACCACCAGGCGCCTGAGCCCCGCCGCGTCATGGAGCGGCTTCAGGACCGGCATGGCCACCATGGTCGTGCAGTTCGGGTTGGCCACGATGCTCTTGGGGACGGAGCCCAGCACCCCGGCGTTGACCTCGGGGACCACCAGCGGCACGGCCGGGTCCATACGCCACGCGGAGCTGTTGTCGACCACGAGCGCTCCGGCTTCGGCGATGCGAGGGGCGAGCTCCCTGGACGCGTCCGCTCCCATCGAGCACAGGGCGATATCGATCCCCGACAGGTCCGCCCTGGCTGCGTCCTCCACCACCACCGCCTGACCAGCCCAGGGGAGGGTGGTGCCGGCCGAGCGGGCCGACGCGAAGTAGCGCATCGAGTCCACCGGGAACCGCCGATCGGCCAGGATCGCCCGCAGGACCTGCCCGACCTGCCCCGTCGCCCCGAACAGCCCCACCCGCGCCATGGCGGCAAAGCCTACCGAGCGCCCGGCGCCGAGCCCGACTGGGTCAGGCCAGCTCGAAAGCGGCGTGCAGCGCCCGCGCTGCCCGCTCGACCTCCTCAGCCCGCACCACGCAGGAGATCCGGATCGTGGACGTGGAGATCATGTCGATGTTGATGCCCTCGGCCGCCAGCGTCTCGAACATGGTGGCGGTGACCCCCGGGTGTGACCGCATACCGGCCCCGATCACCGACACCTTTGCCACCTCCCGGTCCGACTGCACCCCGTTGGCCCCCAGCTCCCCGGAGAGCGCCTCGGCCACGTCCACCGCGGTCTGCAGGTCCGTCCGCGGGACGGTGAAGGAGATGTCGGTCGTCCCGTGGATGGAGGTGTTCTGCACCACGTCGTCCACGTTGACCGAGCGGTCGGCGAGGGCCCGGAAGAGCCGTGCTGCGATGCCGGGCCGGTCCTTCACCCCGGACACCGTCACCTTGGCCTGCGAGGTTGTGTGGATCACGGCCGTGACCACCGCTTGCTCCATCGTTGCATCCTCCTCCACGATCCAGGTCCCCGGCTCCCAGGTGAAGCTGCTGCGCACCTGGAGGGGAACACGGTGGTTGCGGGCGAACTCGGCCGAGCGGAGCTGGAGCACCCGGCCCCCCGCCGCCGAGATCTCGAGCATCTCCTCGAAGCTGACCCGGGCAAGCCGGTGGGCATCGGGCACGACCCGGGGATCGGCGCTGAACACACCGGTCACGTCCGTGTAGATCTCGCACGCCTCGGCGCCAAGAACTGCGGCCAGGGCCACGGCGGTGAGGTCCGAGGCACCCCGCCCCAACGTGGTCACGTCTCGATCGGTCGAGACGCCCTGGAAGCCCGCCACCACGGGGACACGGCCCTCCTGCAGGGCTTCCGTCAACCGGGTGGCCCGGATCTCCAGGATCTTGGCCTTGGTGTGGTCCGTGTCGGTCACGATCCCCGCCTGGCTCCCGGTGAACGACGACGCCGCCACGCCCAGCTCGGCGAGCGCCATGCACAGCAGGGCGGTCGACATCCGCTCGCCCGCGCTGACCAGCATGTCGTACTCGCGAGGCGGCTGGACCTCGCTGACCTCGTTGGCCAGGCGGATCAGGTCGTCCGTCGTCTTGCCCATGGCGCTCACCACCACGACCACGTCGCGGCCCGACCGCCGCGTACGGGCCACGTGGTCGGCAACGGCACGGATGCGGTCCGCGTCGCCCACAGAGGTGCCGCCGTACTTCTGGACGACCAGGGACATGCGACAGACGCTATCCCGGCGGCACCCGTGTCCAGATAGGGTGTCGGGCCGTGCCTACGGAGAAGCGAGCAAGGCAGAAGGCTGCCCGCCAGCGCAAGAAGGCTGCCGAGGCGCGCCGGGTGCGCACCCGGAAGCGGCTGCGCAGCGGCGGGTTCGTGCTAGGCGGCGCGGCGGTCGTCATCGTGCTCGTCCTGCTGACCACCGGCGCCTTCTCGAGCAGCCCGGCCAAGCACCCCGGCAAGCACCCGGCCAAGAAGAAGCTGAGCCCGCAGGCCACTGCCAACCAACTGGCGGTGGCGGCACACTGCCCCGCCTCACCGTCCGCCCGGGTCAACACGGACACGTACCCCTCGGCGCCGGCGATGGCCATCAGCACCTCCAGCACCTACACGGCCACGGTGAAGACCACCGCGGGCACCTTCGACGTCTCGCTGGACGCCTCGGCCGCTCCTACCACCGTGAACAACTTCGTGTTCCTGGCGGACAAGGGCTACTACAACTGCAACATCTTCCACCGGGTGGTGACCGGCTTCGTGGACCAGACGGGGGACCCGACGGGAACCGGGACCGGGGGGCCGGGCTATTCCTTCGCCAACGAGAACATCCCCGCGGCCTACGCCAGCGGGGACGTGGCGATGGCCAACTCCGGCGGAACAGCCACCAACGGCAGCCAGTTCTTCGTGGTCGTGCCGGGCGGCACAAAGACGTTGAACGCCGATCTGGCCAGCGGCAACAAGTACTCGCTCTTCGGCACGGTGACGTCGGGTATGTCCGTGGTCGAGAAGATCAACGGGGAGGGCTCGGCAACAGGCAAGCCCAAGGTGGTCCAGAGAATCCTCTCCGTCACCATCCACAAGAGTTAGGACTCGCATGGCCGACATCCCCGCACCCGACGGCTCCAGCCCGAAGCGCCAGCGCTTCGATGGGCCGCCCCCCATGGTCATCGACCCGGAGCGGCGGTACACGGCCACCATGGAGACGTCCAAGGGCACGATCGTGATCGCCCTGGACCCGGTGGCTGCTCCCGCCACCGTCAACAACTTCGTCTTCCTGGCCCGGTACCACTACTTCGACGGGATCGTCTTCCACCGCATCATCCCGGGCTTCGTGATCCAGGGCGGGGACCCCGAGGGCACCGGGCGGGGTGGGCCGGGCTACCGCTTCGCCGACGAGCTGCCCCGGCCGGGCCGTTACGAGATCGGGTCGCTGGCCATGGCCAACGCCGGCCCGGACACCAACGGCAGCCAGTTCTTCATCATCAGCGGCCCGGACGGCGCCGGGCTGCCGCCCCAGTACTCGCTCTTCGGCTCGGTCGTCTCGGGCAAGGAGGTGGTGGCGGCAATCGACGCCGTCGGCACGCGCTCGGGCAAGCCCGGTGAGCGGGTCACGATCGAGTCCGTCACCGTGGAGGAGCAGTAGCACCGGGCACCGAGCAGCAGGGGGTGCCCGTCAGCGCAGCGCTCCCGTCCCGAGAGGATCCGGTTCCCCGTTGAGGTAGACGATCGGGACGCCCTCCCCGGCGCTCCGCCAACCGCCGTGCGGCATCCGGATGACGGCGGTGCGCTCGGGCACCACAACCACCGGGAGCCCGGCGGGGGCGAGCACCACGGACCGGTGGAGCTTCTCTCCCTGTGCGTCCTGGCCGGCGTCGGACAGCGGCACCACGGCCAGGCGGTCCACCAACCCGAGCCCCACCGTCAGGGCTCCCCCGCGCGGATCCACCATCGGATCCGTCAGCGCCATGGCCCCCGCTCCAGACCCGGCCACGACGGCGCCAGCGCTCCATGCCTCCCGGAGGGCGGTGAACACGGGCGAGCCCATCAGCACGGACCGGAGGTGGAGAGGGGACCCGCCGCTCAGGTAGACGAAGCGGGCTTGGCGCACCACCTCCGCCGCTCCTGGGTCCATGGCGTCGGCCCGGCTGCAGATCATCAGCCCCTCCACCTCGGCTCCCAGCGCCCCGAACCACCGGGCTGCAGCCAAGGCCCGGCGCTCGGGGTGCTCATAGGCCGCGGCGGTTGGGAGAACGACCACGCGGTCCGTGCCCGACGCCTCCAGCAGGTCGCGGTCGAAGTCGCATCCCGCCGTCCACTCCCCGCCGCCAACCAGTGCCAGGGTCCCCGGATCGCTCACCGTGCTCCGCCCATGCTCTCGTACCGCCACACTCTCGTACCGCCACCCTTCCGTGCCCGTCGGTGCTGCGTGCCTCTCGTGCCGGAGACGGCGGGGCCCGCTGGCCGCGGCGACCGGTTACCTGAGGGTAATGGCGGGGTAGCGTAGGGCGATGGGGTTCACGCGCGTGGGCATCGTGGGCTCGGGGATCATGGCGGCCGGCATCGCCGAGGTCGCCGCTGTGCACGGGCACGAGGTCGTGGTGCGCGGACGGAGCCACTCTTCCGCCGAGAAGGTGCGCGACGCAGTCGCTGCATCGCTGGCCCGGCAGGTGGCGAAGGACCGCTGCTCTCCCGAAGCCCGCGACGCGACCGTGGGCCGCCTCGCCGTGACGACGGACGTGGACGCCTTCTCGGACGTGGACCTCGTCATCGAGTCCGTGGTCGAGGACCTCGCCGTGAAGAGGCACCTCTTCGTGGAGCTCGACCAGGTGTGCGACGGGCGCGCGGTGCTCGCCACCAACACCTCGACGCTGCCGGTGGTCGAGCTGGCCATGGTCACGGACCGTCCGGAAAAGGTGTGCGGCATCCACTTCTTCAACCCGGCCCCCGCCATGCCGCTGGTGGAGGTGGCGCGGCCCATCACCGCCTCCGACGAGACCATGGCGGCAGCCTGCGGCTTCGCCGAGCGGTGCGGGAAGGAGCCGGTGGTCGTGAAGGACCAGGCGGGGTTCGTGGTGAACGCCCTGCTGTTCCCCTACCTGAACCACGCAGTTCGCCTCCTGGAGCAGGGGGTGGCGGACAAGGCGGGCATCGACGCCGCGATGCGCGGCGGGTGCGGGTTCCCCATGGGCCCGTTCGCCCTGCTGGACCTGGTGGGCATGGACACGTCCGTGGCCATCCTTGACGCCCTCTACGCCGAGCACCGGGAGCCGCAGTACGCTGCGGCACCCCTCCTCCGGCGGATGGTCGCCGCCGAGCATCTGGGCCGCAAGTCCGGCCTCGGGTTCTACCGGTACGGGGACTAGCCGAGCGACGGAGAGCGACATGGCACCACAGGGGGCGGAGCCGCAGAAGCCGTGGCTGATGCGGACCTATTCCGGCCACTCCAGCGCCCGGGCGTCCAACGAGCTCTACCGGACCAACCTGGCCAAGGGCCAGACCGGGCTGTCGATCGCCTTCGACCTGCCCACCCAGACGGGGTACGACCCGGACGCGCCCCAGGCCACCGGCGAGGTCGGGAAGGTAGGAGTGCCGGTGGCCCACCTGGGCCACATGCGCGAGCTCATGGCCGGCATCCCGATGGACCGGATGAACACGTCCATGACCATCAACGCCACCGCGGCGTGGCTCCTCGGCCTCTACGTCGCGCACGCCGGGGAGCAGGGGCTCGCCCCCGAGTCGCTCTCGGGCACCACGCAGAACGACATCGTGAAGGAGTACCTGAGCCGGGGCACCTTCATCTATCCCCCCGAACCGAGCCTTCGGCTCACCGTGGACACCATCGCCTTCACCGTCCGTCACGTGCCCCGCTGGAACCCGGTGAACGTGTGCAGCTACCACCTCCAGGAGGCGGGGGCGACGCCCGTCCAGGAGATCGCCTACGCGCTGGCCACGGCCGTGGGCATCCTGGACGCCGTGCGGGCGTCGGGGAAGGTCCACGAGGACGACATGCCCCAGGTGGTCGGCCGCATCAGCTTCTTCGTCAACTCAGGCGTTCGCTTCGTGGAGGAGGCCTGCAAGATGCGCGCCTTCTCGAGCATGTGGGAGCGCATCTGCAACGAGCGCTACCACGTGACGGACCCCAAGCTCTGCCGGTTCCGCTACGGGGTCCAGGTCAACTCCCTTGGCCTGACCGAGCAGCAGCCGGAGAACAACGTGACCCGGATCGTCCTGGAAGCCCTGGGCGTGACCCTGTCGGCGGACGCCAGGGCCCGGGCCCTTCAGCTTCCGGCGTGGAACGAGGCCCTCGGCCTGCCCCGGCCCTGGGACCAGCAGTGGTCGCTGCGGATCCAGCAGATCCTGGCCTTCGAGTCCGACCTGCTCGAGTACCCGGACATCCTCAACGGGTCCATTGTGATCCGGGACAAGACGGAATCCCTGGTAGAGGAGGCGTCGGCGGAGCTCGACGATGTCCTCTCGATCGGCGGGGCCTTCGACGCCATCGACGAGCTGAAGGCCCGGCTCGTCCGCAGCCAGGCGGTCCGGCTGCGCCAGATCGAGCAGGGCGAGCGCAAGGTGGTGGGCGTGAACTGCTTCACCGAGACGGCGCCGTCTCCCCTCACCGCGGCGGCATCCGAAACGGTGCTGAAGGTAGACCCGGGCGTGCAGGCGCAGCTGCGGCACGACGTGCAGGCCTGGCGGGCCTCCCGTGACGACGATGCGGTCCGCCAGGCCCTGGACCGCCTCCGGACGGCCGCCGCCGACGTCACGGCGAACGTGATGCCCGCCACCATCGAGCTGGCGCTGGCCGGGGGCACGACCGGCGAGTGGGCCGGTGCCCTGCGCGACGTGTTCGGCGAGTACCGCGCACCGACGGGCGTCGGGTCGGCGTCAGGGGCCGGCAGGCGCGAGCGGGAGACGTCGGCGGCACGGGTCCGCGCCTTCACGCAGGAGACCGGGGCACCGCCGCGCCTCGTGGTGGGAAAACCCGGGCTGGACGGCCACTCCAACGGCGCGGAGCAGATTGCGGTTGCCGCCCGCGACGCCGGATTCGAGGTCGTCTACCAGGGCATCCGACTGACCCCGGCCCAGATCGTGGCGGCGGCGCGCGACGAGGACGCGGACGTGGTCGGCCTGTCCATCCTGTCCGGCTCCCATTTGGAGCTCGTGCCGGAGGTGGTCGACGGGCGGCGCGCCGCCGGCGTGGACGCCCCGGTGGTGGTGGGCGGCATCATCCCGCCCGAGGACGCCGAGGTGCTCGAGGCCCGCGGCGTGGCGGCCGTCTACACCCCCAAGGATTTCCGGCTGGATGCAATGCTGTCCGACCTGGTGGACCTGGCCCGGAAGCGCCGCAACGGGACCGCTGCGGCTGCCGGCTCAGCGCCCTAGCGGGAGCAGCCGGTCCCGCTCAGACCACCCATGGCCGGTCGCGGCGGACGGCAGCGGGCCGTGACCACCACCGGCCGCTGAACCGCCACGCCCGGTGGGCGGGGCTGTCCGCGTCATCACCCGAGCGCGGTGCAGCCCGGGGCCAGATCGCGTCCGTCGCGGCGGTCACCAGGGCCACGACGGCGGCGTCCGGCTCAGGTCGCGGCCGCAGGCCGAGGCCGGCCGGCTCGGCTGGATTGCCGGGGGTCGCCGGGTCGCCGGAAGGGGTCACAGGGGCACGTTTCCGTGCTTGCGGTGCGGCAGGTCCTCCCGCTTGGACGCCAGCATGGCCAGGCTGCGGGCCAGCACCCTGCGGGTGCTCTCGGGGGAGATCACGTCGTCCACGTACCCACGCTCGGCGGCGATGTAGGGCGTGGCGAAGCGCTCGGTGTACTCCTCCACCAGCTCGGCCCGGCGGGCGGCCGGGTCCACCGCCGCCGCCAGCTCCCGGCGGTAGAGGATCTCGACCGCGCCCTGCGGACCCATGACGGCCAGCTCTGCCGAGGGCCAGGCGTAGGCCAGGTCCGCGCCGATGGACTTGGAGTTCATGACGACGTAGGCCCCCCCGTACGCCTTGCGGGTGATCACCTGGACCCGCGGCACGGTGGCCTCGCAATACGCGTAGAGGAGCTTCGCCCCGTGGCGGATGATGCCGCCGTACTCCTGGTCCGTGCCGGGCATGAAGCCAGGTACGTCCACGAAGGTGACCAGCGGGACGTTGAAGGCGTCACAGGTCCGGACGAACCTGGCCGCCTTCTCCGAGGAGTCGATGTCGAGCACGCCGGCCAGGACGGCCGGCTGGTTCCCTACGATGCCCACCACCCGTCCGTCGATGCGGGCGAAGCCGCAGGTGATGGACATGGCCCAGTGCGAGTGGACCTCCAGGTACTCACCGGCGTCCGCCACGGCGGTGATCACCTTCTTCATGTCGTAGGGCTGGTTGGGCGACGCCGGCATCAGGTCGACCAGCTCGGGCGTCTCCCGCTCCGGGTCGTCTCCCGACAGGGACCGGTCGGGCTCCTCCAGGTTGTTCGAGGGGAGGAACGAGAGCAGGTACCGCACCTCGTCCAGGCAGGACTTCTCGTCGGCCGAGACGAAGGTGGCCACCCCGGATTTGGTGGCGTGGCTCATGGCGCCCCCCAGCTCCTCCAGGGTGACGTCCTCGCCGGTCACGGTCTTCACCACATCGGGGCCGGTGATGAACATGTGCGACGTCCCCTGGACCATGAAGACGAAGTCCGTGATGGCCGGCGAGTAGACAGCGCCACCGGCACAGGAGCCCATGATCACGCTGATCTGGGGGACGACGCCGGAGGAGGCCACGTTCCGGCGGAAGATCCCGCCGTAGTAATGCAGGCCGACGACGCCCTCCTGGACGCGCGCCCCGCCGCCGTCGTTGATGCCGATCATGGGCACGCCGATGGACGCTGCCAGGTCCATGACCTTGTGGATCTTCTCCCCGAAGACCTCGCCCAGGGATCCGCCGTTGACGGTGGGGTCCTGGCTGAACAGGCACACCCGTCGCCCGTCGATGGTGCCGAAGCCGGTGACCACCCCGTCGGTGTAGGGCCGCTCGTCCTCGGTCAGGCCGGGCATCCGGCTGCGGGCAAGCATGTCCAGCTCCTGGAACGACCCGTCGTCGAGCAAGTAGTCGATGCGCTCCCGGGCCGTCATCTTGCCCCGGCCGTGCTGCCGTTCGACGGCCCGCTCGCTGCCGGCGTGCAGGGCCCGCTCCTTGCGGGCGGCCAGCTCGGCCAGCCGCTCGTCGATGCTGTGCTCCATGTGAAGGAGGCTACCCAAGTCCCCTGTCCCGTCCCCAGCCCGGTGGCCCAGGAGGCCGCGGGGGCCCGCCCGGCGGCACTCCGGACCCAGCGAGCCGGGGAGCCCGGGAGGGCGGGCGCAGCGAACCGGGAGCGCTACTCCTGGACCAGCTCGATCAGGGTGCCGAAGGCGGCGCTGGGGTGGACGAACGCCACGGTGGTGCCCCGGGAGCCGGGGCGGGGATGCTCGTCGATGGCCCGGCCGCCCCGGTCCTTCACCGCCTGCAGCGCGGCGGCGCAGTCGGCCACCCGGTAGCCGACGTGGTGCAGTCCCTCGCCCCGCCGCTCCAGGTAGCGGGCCACCGGCGAGTCGTCCCGGGTGGCGGCCACCAGCTGGATGAACGAATCGGCCACCACGAGGAGGGCCTCTTCCACGCCGTCGTGGTCGACGATCTCGCGGTGGGCGACGTCGGCCCCGAACGTGACCCGGTACCAGGCGATGGCAGCTTCCAGGTCGCGCACCGCTATGGCGACGTGGTCGATCTCCGTCAGGAGCGGTGTGGTCATGGGTCCTCCGTGGAACGCGCGGGGGTCAGCCGTCGTGGCGCCGGAAGAGGGTGATGCGCTCCTCCCCGACCTCGGCCCGCAGCTCGGGGTCGTCGATCCCCAGCCCCTCGGCCGGGGCCAGGCAGCGGACGCCGATCTTCCCCTCGTGGCGGTTGTGGTGCACTTCGAATGCCGCATCCCCCACCTCGGTCAGGTCGAAGACGGCGGACAGCGGCGGAACGATTTTGCCTTCGCAGACCTGGCGGTTGGCATCCCATGCCTCCCGGTAGTTGGCGAAGTGGGACCCCTTGATGGTCTTGAGCCGCATCCACAGGTGGCGGTTGTCGTACTCGATCATGTAGCCAGAGGTGGCGGCGCAGGTGACGATGGTCCCGGCCCGCTTGGCCACGAAGACCGAGGCCCCCATCGTCTGGCGGCCGGGGTGCTCGAAGACGATGTCCGGGTCCTCCCCCACCAGGCCCCGAATGTCCTTGCCCAGGCGGCGCCACTCGGACTCGTCCTGGGTGTGCTCGTCCTTCCAGAACCGGTAGCCGGCGGCCGACCGGTCGATGACGGCCTCGACCCCCAGGTCGTTGAGGAGCTCCGCCTTGGCCGCCGAGGACACCACCCCGATGGGGATCCCGCCGGCATTGAGCACGTACTGGACGGCAAAGCTGCCCAGCCCGCCGCTCGCCCCCCACACGAGCACACGGTCTCCCTGGGTGACCGGGGCACCGTTGCGCGACACCAGCATGCGGTAGGCGGTCGAGTTGCACAGGGCGTTGACGGCCGCCTCCTCCCAGGAGAGGTGAGTCGGCTTGGGCATCAGCTGGTTGGCCTTGACCACGGCAACGTCCGCCAGGCCGCCGAAGTTGGACTCGAACCCCCAGATCCGCTGGTTGAGGGCGAGCATGGAGTCGTCATGGGCGGTGGGGTCCTGGTCGTCCACGTAGTTGCAGTGGACCGTGACCCGGTCGCCCGGCTTCCAATTGCGCACCAGGGAGCCGGTGCGCAGGACCACACCCGATGCGTCCGACCCCACCACGTGGTAGTCCAGCGCGTGGCGGGCGCCCCACTCGCCCTCCTTGCCCAGGCGGTCCAGGAACCCGAACGTGGGAAGCGGCTCGAAGATGGACGTCCAGACGGTGTTGAAATTGATGGCCGAGGCCATCACGGCCACATAGGCCTCGTCCGGAGCGAGCTTGGGCAGCGCCACCTCGCCCACGTGCAGCGATTTGCGCGGATCCTTGGCATCGGAGGCGAGGCCCTCGAACATGCCCACCTCGTCCCGCCGGACGAACGCGGCGCGGTACGCGTCGGGCATGGGAAGCCCGGCCAGCTCCTCGCCGCCGGCGCCTTCGACCACGGCCTGGAGGATCTCGGTCATTTCCGCGACGATAGCCAACCTCGTAGAATGGGGGACCAGCCGGTAGTGCCAGCCTCCTTTCCCCGTGCAGGCCGGTCACAACCCCGCATTCCACGGGAGGTCACCCATGCCCGGATCGGTCATCGTCGCAGGAGCACGGACGCCCATCGGGAAGCTCTCAGGAGCCCTCGGCGCATTCCCCGCCGTGGAGCTTGGCGGCTTCGCCATCAAGGCGGCGCTGGAGCGGGCCGGGGTGGCGCCGGACCAGGTCGACTACGTGTTCATGGGTCAGGTCCTCCTGGCCGGCCAGGGCCAGATCCCGGCCCGGCAGGCGGCTGCCCGCGCCGGGGTACCCCTGTCGGTTCCAGCCACCACGGTGAACAAGGTGTGCCTGTCCGGGCTCAACGCCATCTACCTGGCCGACCAGATGATCGCCGCCGGCGATGCCGAGGTGGTGGTGGCGGGGGGCATGGAGTCCATGACCAAGGCGCCGTACCTGCTCCCCGGGGCCCGGGAGGGCTTCCGCTTGGGAGACAGCACCCTGGTGGACGCCATGATGTTCGACGGGCTCACGTGCTCCTTCGACCAGTGCGCCATGGGACTGGCTACCGAGCGCTACACCGGGGGTGCCATCTCCCGGGAGCGCCAGGACGCCTTTGCCGCAGCGTCGCACGAGCGGGCCGCCGCGGCGACCAAGGACGGGCGACTGGCCGAGGAGATCGTCCCGGTCGAGGTACCCCAGCGCAAGGGTGACCCGATCGTGGTCGACACCGACGAGGGCATCCGGCCCGGCACGACCTCCGAGTCGCTCGGGAGCCTCCGGCCGGCATTCGACAAGGCGGGCACCATCACCGCCGGCAACGCCTCGCAGATCTCCGACGGCGGGGCGGCCGTGGTGGTCATGTCCCGGTCCCGGGCCGCTGCACTGGGGGTGGAGCCGCTGGGCGAGCTCGTGGCCTACGGGCAGGTGGCAGGCCCGGACACCTCCCTGCTGTCCCAGCCCTCCCGAGCCATCGCCCGGGCCTTGGACCGGGCGCGGATCGGCGTCGCCGACGTGGAGGTGTTCGAGATCAACGAGGCCTTCGCCGCGGTGGGCCTGGTGTCGGCGGAGGAGCTGGGCATCGCCGAGGACCGCCTCAACGTGAACGGCGGCGCCATCGCCCTCGGGCACCCCATCGGCATGTCCGGGACTCGCCTGGCCCTCACTGCGCTGCACGAGCTGCGCCGTCGCGGCGGAGGCGTGGCCGCCGTCGGATTGTGCGGCGGCGGCGGCCAGGGGGACGCGGCGGTCCTCCGCTCGTTGTCCTGATCTAGGCGGCCGGCCGGGGCGCTGCGCCTGCCGCCGGTCACGGTCCGGAGTCGGCCCCCCAGCGTGTGATACTCGGCCATGAGCGACACGCGCCCGGTCCTGGTCGTCAATTTCGGAGCCCAGTACGCGCAGCTGATCGCCCGCCGCGTGCGCGAGGCCCGCGTCTATTCGGAGATCGTCCCCCACGCGATGCCCACCGGGGAGATCCTGGCCCGCAAGCCCGCGGCCATCATTCTCTCGGGCGGCCCGGCCAGCATCTACGCGCCCGGGGCGCCGGTGGTCGACCCGGACCTCCTCCGATCCGGGGTGCCGGTCCTCGGCATCTGCTACGGCTTCCACGCCATGGCCGCCGCGCTCGGCGGCACTGTCCAGCCCACCGACGGTCGGGAGTACGGCCGGACCAAGGTTGCCGTGACAACCGATTCGACCCTGTTCGCCGGGCAGCCGCCATCGCAGGAGGTCTGGATGTCCCATGGGGACGCGGTCGTGGCCGTGCCCGACGGGTTCACCGCCACCGCCTCGTCGGACCAGTCCCCCATCGCCGCCTTCGAGGCCGACGGAGGCACCGTCTACGGGGTGCAGTGGCACCCCGAGGTCCACCACACCGCCCGCGGTCAGGAGGTGCTGGAGCGCTTCCTCCACCGGGCCGCCGGCATCCCGCCCACGTGGACGACGGCGAGCGTGCTGGAGACGGCCCTGGACGCGGTGCGCGACGCCGTGGGCGACGGGCGGGCGATCTGCGGCCTTTCCGGCGGTGTGGACTCGGCGGTGGCCGCGGCCCTGGTGCACCGGGCCATCGGGGACCGCCTGACCTGTGTGTTCGTCGACCACGGGCTGCTGCGTCTGGGCGAGCGGGAGCAGGTGGCCCGGGACGTCGTGGCCGCCACCGGCATCCGCCTCAAGACTGTGGACGCCGAGCGCCAGTTCCTCGACGCCTTGGCCGGGGTGGTCGACCCCGAGCAGAAGCGGAAGGTCATCGGCCGGGAATTCATCCGGGCCTTCGAAACGGCGGCCCGACAGGTGGTGGCCGAGGGCGACGGCCCCGAGCATCTGGTGCAGGGCACGCTCTACCCGGACGTGGTCGAATCGGGCGACGGCGCCGGGGGCTCGACCATCAAGTCCCACCACAACGTCGGGGGGCTGCCTGACGACCTCGGGTTCTCCCTGGTGGAACCCCTCCGCAACCTGTTCAAGGACGAGGTCCGGGCCCTCGGGCTCGAGCTCGGCCTGCCCGAGACGATCGTGTGGCGCCACCCGTTCCCCGGGCCCGGCCTGGCGGTCCGCATCGTGGGCGAGGTGACCAAGGATCGCCTGGAGATCCTCCGCCAGGCGGACGCCATCGCCCGGGACGAGCTGACCGCCGCCGGGTTGGACCGAGCAGTGTGGCAGTTCCCCGTGGTGCTGCTGGCAGAGGTGCGCTCGGTCGGGGTCCAGGGCGACGGCCGCACCTACGGCCACCCTGTGGTGCTGCGCCCCGTCACGAGCGAGGACGCCATGACGGCGGACTGGGCCCGTTTGCCCTTTGACGTGCTGGAACGGATCTCGACCCGGATCACCAATGAGGTGCCGGACGTCAACCGCGTCGTCCTGGACGTGACCAGCAAGCCCCCCGGGACCATCGAGTGGGAGTAGCGCTGCACTGGGAGCGCACAGCGGCATCTGAGTGCCGCGGCATCGGAGTGCATCGGCACGGCCCAGCGGCGCTGACCGTCAGTACGGCGGAGTGAAGAACCCCGCCAGCTCACCCTGGCCGTAGCTGACGTCGGCCCACCGGCCGGCCGGCAGCCGAAGGACGGCCAGGGCGGCGGTGGGGAACCGGTCCAGCAGGGCCCGTTTCGGATCTTCGCGGGAGAGCAGCTCGACGGCCAGGGCATGGGTCGTCGGGTTGTGGCCGACGACCATGAGGGCCCGGACGTTGTCGACGACGCACCTGATCTCAGCCAGGACGTCGTCCGGCCCGGCGTCGTACAGGGCGTGCCGCCCGTCCGGCGCGATCCCCAGATGACCCGCCACGTCCGACGCCGTCTCGGTGGTCCTCCTGGCCGTGGAACAGAGCATCGCGGTGGGCAGCTCCACGTCCGGGAGCCCCAGGTTGACCAGGCGCCGGCCGCACGCCTCCGCGTCCCGATGGCCGCGGGCCGTCAGCGGCCGCCGGTGATCGCGCTCCCCCGGGCCCGGCTCGGCAGCCTTGGCGTGGCGCATCAGCCACAGGGAGCGGACCCCTCCGCCGGGTCCGGTCACGGCACCACAGCGATCACGGCACCACAGCGCGGCGGCCCTCGATGGCCCGGCCCAACGTGAGCTCGTCTGCGTACTCCAGGTCGCCGCCCACCGGCAGCCCGCTGGCGATGCGGGTCACCGTGATCCCCAGCGGCATGAGGATCCGGGCCAGGTACATGGCCGTCGCCTCGCCTTCCAGGTTCGGGTTGGTGCACAGGATGGCCTCGGCTATCTGCTCGGCATCCACGCGGCTGAGCAGCTCCCGCACCCGGAGCTGGTCCGGGCCGACGCCCTCCAGGGGATTCAGCGCACCCTGCAGGACGTGGTAGCGGCCTCGGAACTGGTGCGTGCGCTCTACAGCCACGATGTCCCGGGGATCCTCCACAACGCACACGACGTGCGGGTCGCGCCGCTCGTCGGTGCACACCTCGCACAGGCCGCCGGCCTCCGCCACGTTGAAGCACCGTTCGCACAGCGTGGTCCGGTCCTTCACGGCGATGATCGCTTCGGCCAGGCGCCGGGCGTCCTCGCCTGGGATCTTCAGAATGTGGAAGGCCATCCGCTGCGCGGACTTCGGCCCGATGCCCGGCAGGCGCCCCAGCTCGTCGATGAGCGCCCGAAGCGAGCCGGTGTACACCTAGCCCGTCACCTCCTCGGCGCCGGGAAAAGCTTGGAGTAGGCGGGCCTGGGCGGCGGACTCGGCCGAGCCCGACGGCTGGTCCGGGTCGATGTCGTCGTCGGGGTGGAGCCCGTCGTCGGGCTGGGTGCCCGCGGTCTCGGCCGGGGCCGCCGCCGAGCGGCCAGGGGACCAGGATCCGCCGCCCCGTAGCGGCGGTGGCGCCGCGGCCTCGTCGACCACCAGAGCCAGAGCGATCCGGAAGCCGAAATGGGCCGACAGCGCCTCTTCGACCACCGCGCGCCGCTCCTCGGCGGCGGTCCGGTGGGCGGCGTTGGGCAGGGCGAAGGTTGCAGTCTGCCCCTCCACCGACACGAAGCGGCCCGGGCTGTAGAGCGCCTTGGCCCGGCCCGGGAGGGTCCGCAGGACATGGTCTCCCCAGGCCTCCACGATCGTGTCCCGGTCAGGCCCGGGGCTATCGGGCGCTGGGGCGTCGGGCCCGGGGCTGTCGGGCGCTGGGGCGTC
>DAHUZE010000046.1 GCA_027306755.1 Acidimicrobiaceae bacterium
ATCGTCTCGCCCGTGCCGGGTTTCTTCCGCTCCTCCGGACGGTCCGGGCTGTGGGCCGGTCTGCAGCACTCAGGCCCGGCAGGCACGGCGCAGCGGTTTGCCACGCCCGTTGGCGGGTACGCAGGTGGTCAAGTGACCGGCAGGTAACTTACTCTCGGCCGCGAAGAAGCCGGGCGCTCCGCGCAGAGCCCCGACCAGGGAGGGGCCCAGCGGGAGGGCGGGAAATGGGGGCGTCGCCCCCACGGATCGGATCGGGAGGACGGGCGTGGTCGTACGGATCGCCATCGGGTTGGCAGTCACGGCGGTGTGCCTGGCGGTGGCCGGCCGCCGGTTCTTCTGGATCTCCCGGCTGGTGCGATCCGGCCAGCCTGCGCCCGACCGGCTGACGCGTCGCGTGGAGCCTGCGGCCCATGCCGAGGTAACCGAGGTTGCCGGCCAGCGCAAGCTGCTCAAGTGGACCGTGCCCGGTATCGCCCACTTCTTCACCATGTGGGGCTTCACGATCCTGCTCCTGACCATCATCGAGGCCTACGGGGCCCTCTTCCAGCCCACGTTCCACATCCCGGGCATCGGCACGTCGCCGGTGGTCGGGTTCATCGAGGACTTCTTTGCCGTGGCCGTCCTGGTGGCGTTGGCCGTGTTCACCGTCATCAGGATCAAGAACGCCCCGGGGCGCCGGGAGCGGGCCTCCCGCTTCTACGGCTCGCACACCACCGCAGCCTGGATCACGCTGCTCCTCATCTTTGGCGTGATCGCCACGCTGCTCCTGTACCGCGGAGCCCAGATCAACACGCGCCCCCGCCAGTTCCCCTACGACAACTGGGCGTTCGCATCGCACGCGATCGGCGCCGGCCTTTCGGGCTTGGGCGCAGGGGTCAACGGCACCCTGGCCACCACCTTCCTCCTCTTGAACGTGGCCGTCATCAGCGGCTTCCTCGTGTTCGTCTCGTACTCCAAGCATCTCCACATCTTCCTGGCACCGTTCAACATCGCCTTCTCCCGGCGCCCGAGGGCCCTGGGTGCGCTGGACAAGACGCCGGACATGGACATGGAGAACGTCTCGGAGGACACCGTGTTCGGCGCCGGGTTCATCGAGCACTTCACCTGGAAGCAGATGCTGGACTTCGCCACCTGCACCGAGTGCGGCCGGTGCCAGTCCGTCTGCCCGGCGTGGGCGACCGGCAAGCCCCTCTCGCCCAAGTTGGTGGTGATGGGCCTGCGCGACAACATGTTCTCCTCCGCCACCCGGCTCCTCGTGGGCGCCAACAGCGGTCGCGACGGGGCGGCCAACGACCAAGCGGGCGAGCCGGCGGTCAGGGGGCAGGCCGGCGATGCGGCAGCCGGTGCCGCCGTCGCGGTGGCCGAGCCCGTGCCCCTCGTCCCCCAGGTCATCGACCCGGACGTGCTGTGGTCGTGCACGACCTGCGGCGCGTGCGTGGAGGAGTGCCCGGTGGACATCGAGCACGTGGACGCCATCGTGGACATGCGCCGGTACCAGGTGCTCATGGAGTCGAGCTTCCCCAGCGAGTCCGGGCTGATGCTGCGCAACCTGGAGAACCAGGGGGATCCGTGGGGCCTCGGCCAGTCCAAGCGGACCGAGTGGACCAAGGCCCTGGATTTCGAGGTGCCGGTGGTGTCGGGCACCATTCCCGAGGACGTGGAGTACCTGTACTGGGTCGGGTGTGCCGGAGCCCTCGACGAGCGGGCGCGCAAACAGGTCCAGGCGACCGCCCGCCTCCTGCACCGGGCGGGGGTGTCCTTCGCCATCCTGGGACCCAAGGAGTCCTGCAGCGGGGATCCGGCCCGTCGCATCGGCAACGAGTACCTCTACCAGGAGCAGGCGCGGGCCAACATCGCCACGCTGGACGGAGCCGGGGTCAAGAAGATCGTCGCCACCTGTCCCCACTGCTTCAACACGATCAAGAACGAGTACCCCGCGCTGGGGGGCACCTACGAGGTCGTCCACCACGCCCAGCTCCTGGACCATCTGGTGCGAACCGGGCGGCTGACCCCGGGCGGCGGCTACCGCGGGACCGTCACCTACCACGACCCCTGCTACCTGGGCCGGCACAACCGCGTGTTCGACGAGCCTCGGACCGTGATCGACGCCATCCCCGGCGCCAACTCGGTGGAGATGCGCCGGTGTCGGGAGCGGGGGTTCTGCTGCGGTGCCGGGGGCTCCCGCATGTGGATGGAGGAGAACATCGGCACCAGGGTCAACGCCGAGCGGACCGCCGAGGCGCTCGGCACCGGCGCCGACGTCGTCTCCACCGCCTGCCCCTACTGCATGATCATGCTCGATGACGCGGTCCGGGCTAGCGGCAAGGAGGACGACGTCCGCGTCCTGGACGTCGCCCAGCTGGTGGAGGAGTCCATGGGCCAGCCCGCTGGCTGACCGAGGCCCCCGCGTCAGTCAGGGCATGCCGTACGCGTGGGTGGGGCGGAAGCGGGCCACCAGGCGGCGCTCTTCCACCATGACCCGCCGGTACTCCTCCCAGTCCGGGTGGTCCTCGCCCCGCACGGAGCGGTAGAGGTCGACGAGCTCGTCCGCCGTCTCGTCGTCGGGCGCCGCCGTGACTGCCGACAGCGAGGCGGTGCCGTCGAGCACCAGGTAGGACCAGAAGCTGTCCCCGGGGACATAGAGCGATGCCGAGGGGTCCCGCCTGAGGTTCTTCGTCTTGGCCCGGTCTTCGGTGACCGAGATCCGGGCCAGCCCGTCGGGCTCCATGGCGTACACGATGTTGGACAGCTGTGGGCGCCCGTCGCGCCGTCGCGTCACCAGCGCCGCCTGGTGCCGGTCCCGGGCGAAGGCGATTCCGTGGTCGAGGTCCATGGCGCGCAGCCTCCCACGGCCAAGCGCGGTACGCCACAGCGGCCGGCCGAGCCGCCCGGTGCCGGGCACGAGCGCCCCGGTGACGGGCAACGTGCCGCCCGGCGCACGGTCGCGCCGGTCGCCGGCGCAAGGGCGTCAGTGCGAGATGAGCGCCGTCACCTTCGAGTCGGCGGCGCGGAGGCGCTCGGACATGGCGGCGAGCAGCTTGCGGCCGAGGGGGGGCACCTCCTCCAGCAGGGCGGTGAAGACCCGCTGGCTCATCGTCAACAGGACCATGTCGGTGTCCGCCACAACCGTGGCCGACCGGGGCTTGCGGTCCAGGAGGGCGAGCTCGCCGAAGTAGGCGCCCGGCTCCAGCCCGGCGATCTTGCGCCCGCCGCGCTTGACCGACGCCCGCCCGTCCACGATGAAGAAGAACTCCCGTCCGACCGTCCCCTCCTCGCACAGCACGGTGCCGGCCGGCGCCCGGACCTCGTCCAGGGCGCGGCGGACGGTGCGCAGCTCCTTGGCCGAGCAGGTGGAGAACAGCCAGATCGACGACAGGTCGAGCGACACGGCGCGGGGCATGGAACTCCGGTACCGCCTACCCCCGTTTCCCAAACAGGAGCCGGGGCGCGCCGCCGCGCCGGCCGGTGAGTTCACACTGCGGAAACATGCGCGTAGCGGTCCGGAAACCGGCTCCCCGCATACTCGGCGCAGCCGGCCCCCGGCGAGGTGCCCGGGCGGCTTTCGAATCCGAGTGAAGGAGCTGCGTGGTGCTAGTTGCGGCGAACATCGCCTATCCGAGCTGGCTCAATTCGGGCGACAACACCTGGCAGCTCGTGGCCGCCACCCTGGTCGGCCTGATGAGCCTGCCGGGGCTGGCTGTGCTGTACGGCGGCCTGGTACAGCGCAAGTGGGTCGTGAACACCATGCTGATGGCTTTCGCCGGGTTCAGCCTGGTGCTCGTGGTGTGGGTGCTGTGGGCCTACAACATGGGGTTCGGTCCCTTCGCCCACCTGGGCCCGACCGGTTCCTTCTTTGGCGACCTGGTCGGCAAGCCGCACCCCATCGTCAGCCACTTCGGGGAGCAGAACCAGGCGGTGTCGGGTGCGAACACCCTCATCCCGTACCACTTCCCGACGTCCACGCTGGCCTACTTCCAGTTCGTGTTCGCCGCCATCACGCCGCTCCTCTTCCTGGGCAGCGTCCTCGGGCGTATGAAGTTCAAGGCGTGGCTCCTCTTCGTCCCGCTCTGGATCACCTTCGTGTACTCGGTGAACGCCGCGCTGCTGTGGGGCGGCGGGTTCTTCGCCCAGAAGGGTGCCGTGGACTACTCGGGCGGCTACGTGATCCATCTGGCCGCCGGGGTTACCGGCTTCACCGCCGCTGCCATCATCGGCCCCCGGCTGGAGCGCGACCGCCTGCACGGGGTGCCCAACAACCTGATGCTTGTGGCCGTGGGGGCGGGCATCATCTGGTTGGGCTGGAACGGCTTCAACGGCGGCGATCCGTACTACGCCGGGGTGGACGCGGCCTCGGCCGTGCTCAACACCAACATCGCCACCGCGGCGGGCCTGCTGACCTGGATGGGCGCGGACATGGTGTTCTCTGCCCAGCGGAAGCCCACGTTCCTCGGCGCCATCAACGGCATGATCTGCGGCCTTGTCGGGATCACGCCGTCTGCGGGATGGGTCGACGGCTACGGCGCCCTCCTGGTGGGCTTCGTCTGCTCCACGATCGTGTGGCTGGGCTGGACCTTCCTGCCGCGGATCCGGCCGTTCTCCAAGGTGGACGACGCTCTGGGTGTCGTCTACACCCACGGCATCGCCGGCCTCACCGGTGGCCTGCTCGTCGGCTTCCTGGCCGATCCGGGGATGACCGAGTACGGCGTCACCGGGAAGAACTTCGCCGGCAAGGGCTCGTTCTCGGTGGGCGGCCTCTTTTACACCGGCTCCTGGCACCAGGAATGGGAGCAGTTCCTGGCCGCAGTGTGGATCATCTGCTTCACCGCCGGGATGAGCACCATCTTGCTGTACATCGTGAAGTTCGTGTGCCGGGGCCTGCGCGAGAAGACCGACGTCATCGAGATCGGGGACCTGGCCATCCACGAGGAGGAGGTGTACCCCCAGGAGACCTTCGCCGAGAGGGTGTCGGCCATGGCGGCCACGGCCCGGATGCAGGAGGCGGCCCGGGCCAACGAGGTCGGGCGCGCGCAACCTGCCGGGGCGGAGGCCAGAGCGGGCGCGCCGCCGGGGTCGGCCACGGCCACCTTGGTGCGGGACCGGCCTGGGGATGGCGGAGAATTCGCCAAGATCGGCGAGGAGGCGGGGGAGTGAAGCTGGTGGTCGCCATCGTGAAGCCCTTCAAGCTGGACGACGTGAAGGAGGGCCTGAAGGACCTGGGCGTCAGCGGCATGACGCTCACCGAGGCGCAGGGGTTCGGGCGTCAGCGGGGCCACACCGAGGTCTACCGGGGCGCGGAGTACGAGGTGGACTTCGTGCCCAAGCTCCGGCTCGAGGTGGCCGTGGACGACGAGCAGGTTGACGAGGTGGTGGACGCCATCGTCGCCGCCGCTTCGACCGGGAAGATCGGCGACGGCAAGGTGTGGGTCACCCCGCTCGAGACGGTGGTCCGGGTCCGTACCGGCGAGCGAGGGAGGGACGCCCTCTAGCGGCTGGCGGCTGGCGGCTGGCGGCTGGCGAGCTAACGGCTCGCGGCACCCGAGCCCGGGAACCAGCCACGCCGCGCCGCCGGATCCCGCCGGGCTCAGCCCGCCTGCCGCGCCACCGCCTCGGCCGCTGCGGCGGCGGCCGCCGGATCTCCCAGATACTCCGCCCCCTTCGGCCGGAGGTCCGCATCGAACCGGTACCGGAAGGGGATGCCGGTCGGGATGTCGACGCTGACGATGTCCTCGTCGGAGATGCCATCTAGGTGCTTGCGAAGCGCACGGATGCTGTTGCCGTGGGCCACCACCAGCACGGTGCCCCCCCGGGCCCCGGCGGCGTACAGGTCGGGAACGATCACGTCTTCCCAGTAGGGAAGGACGCGGACCACCACGTCGGCCAGGCACTCGGTGGCCGGTAGGGCCTCGGGCGGGACGCCCCAGTACCGGGAGTCGTTGCGGGGGTGGCGCTCGTCACCGGCGTCGAGCGCCGGGGGCGGCTCGGAGTAGCTCCGGCGCCACTGCCGGACCTGGTCCGCGCCGAACTCCTCCGCGGTGTCCTTCTTGTTCATCCCCTGGAGGGCGCCGTAGTGCCGCTCGTTGAGTCGCCAGTGACGGCGGACGGGCAGCCATGGGCGCCCGGCCGCGTCGAGGGCCAGGTTCGCGGTCCGCACGGCGCGGGTCAGCACGGAGGTGTGGACGAGCCGCAGGTCCACGGAGGCCTCGCTGCCCAGCAGCTGCCCCGCCGCAACCGCCTCGGCCTCGCCCGCCGCGCTCAGGTCGACATCCGTCCAACCGGTGAACCGGTTCTCGGCGTTCCAGGTGGACTGCCCGTGGCGGAGGAGGACCAGGTCGAGCTCCATGCGGCGAGCGTACCCATCGTGGGGTCGCACCCCGGGCGCTGCCGGCTCGGGGAGATGCCCGCGAGGGAGGGGCACCCCTGGGTTTCTCCATCGGGGCCCCGGCTGCCCCGGCTGCCCGCCAGCAACTGTCGGCTGCGCCTGTCGGCGCCCGTGGGGCTGCCCCGGGCTCGCGCCGGCTGCCGCCGACTATCATGGAGATCGCTCAAAAAACTTGTCACGACTACACTCAACTTTGCTATAGTGGATCCTGACACCAGAAGCTGGAGAACCGGACGCGCCCGTGGAGGCGCCGCAGAGAAGGCAGGTAGGCAATGGCCAAGGCTGTAGGAATCGACCTCGGAACGACCAACTCGGTGGTGAGCGTGCTGGAGGCCGGCGAGCCGGTCGTCATTCCCAACGCGGAGGGATCGCGCACCACGCCCTCGATGGTGGCCTTCTCCAAGGCCGGCGAGGTTCTCGTGGGCGAGGTCGCCAAGCGGCAGGCCATTACCAACCCGGACCGGACCATCCGCTCGGTCAAGCGCCACATGGGAACCGGATGGACCATCACAATCGACGCCAAGAAGTACACGGCCCAGGAGATCTCCGCCCGGATCCTGGGCAAGCTGAAGCGGGATGCCGAGGCGTACCTGGGTGACTCCGTGAGCCA
Source organism: Acidimicrobiaceae bacterium (assembly GCA_027306755.1). Taxonomy (GTDB): domain Bacteria; phylum Actinomycetota; class Acidimicrobiia; order Acidimicrobiales; family RAAP-2; genus JAJYVT01. The sequence goes on from DAHUZE010000046.1 coordinate 6,990, forward strand.
GGCGGTCATCACCGTCCCGGCCTACTTCGACGACGCCCAGCGCACCGCCACCAAGGAGGCGGGCCAGATCGCCGGGCTCGAGGTGCTGCGCATCATCAACGAGCCGACCGCGGCCGCTCTGGCCTACGGCCTGGACAAGGAGGAGAAGGACCAGACCGTCCTCGTCTTCGACCTGGGAGGCGGCACCTTCGACGTGTCGATCCTGGAGATCGGGGAGGGCGTCTTCGAGGTCAAGTCCACGTCGGGGAACACCAAGCTGGGCGGTGACGACTGGGACCAGAAGGTCATCGACTGGCTGGTCAAGACCTTCAAGGACACCGAGGGCGTGGACCTCTCCAACGACAAGATGGCGCTCCAGCGCCTGAAGGAAGCGGCGGAGAAGGCCAAGATCGAGCTGTCCTCGGTGCAGGAGACCCAGATCAACCTGCCCTTCATCACCGCCACGTCCGATGGCCCCAAGCACCTGGACCTGAAGCTGACCCGGGCCAAGTTCAACGAACTGACCTCAGACCTGGTGGAAGCCTGCCGCGGGCCTTTCGAGGCTGCCATCAAGGACGCCGGGCTCAAGACCTCGGACATCGACCACGTGGTCCTCGTGGGCGGATCCACCCGAATCCCTGCCGTCCAAGAGCTCGTCCGGAGCCTCACCGGCAAGGAGCCCCACAAGGGCGTCAACCCGGACGAGGTGGTGGCTGTCGGCGCCGCCGTCCAGGCCGGCGTGCTCAAGGGTGAGGTGAAGGACGTGCTGCTGCTGGACGTCACGCCCCTCAGCCTCGGCATCGAGACCAAGGGTGGCGTGATGCACCGGCTGATCGAGCGCAACACCACCATCCCGACCAAGCGGTCCGAGGTGTTCACCACGGCGGAGGACAGCCAGCCCTCGGTCGAGATCCACGTCCTCCAGGGCGAGCGCGAGATGGCGATGTACAACAAGACGCTGGGCAAGTTCCAGTTGGTGGACCTGCCGCCCGCACCGCGCGGCATCCCGCAGATCGAGGTCACGTTCGACATCGACGCCAACGGAATCGTGCACGTGTCCGCCCAGGACAAGGCCACCGGCAAGGAGCAGTCGATGACCATCACCGGCCAGTCCTCCTTGGCCAAGGACGACATCGACCGGATGGTCCGCGACGCCGAATCCCACGCCGAGGACGACCGCCGCCGCCGCGAGGAGGCCGAGGTTCGCAACACCGCCGACACCCTCGTGTACCAGACCGAGAAGCTGTTGCGGGAGCAGGGCGACAAGTTCGAGGGCTCCGAGAAGGAGGATGTCTCGGGTGCGCTGCAGGGCGTGAAGGACGCGCTGGGAGGGTCCGACCTCGAGGCCATCAAGACTTCCACCGAGCGGCTGATGACCGCCAGCCAGGGGTTCTCGCAGCGGCTCTACGAGCAGGCGTCGCAGTCGGGCCCGCAAGGCGCGCCCGCTGCCGACGGTGCGACCGGGACCACCGGCGGGTCGGACGAGGCCGCCGAGGGTGAGGTCGTGGACGCCGAGATCGTCGACGAGCAATGAGCGGCCGCCCAGATCCTGCCGCCGGCGGAGCCCGCGGGCCGGCGACCAAGCCGGGACGGCCCGGCCCGCGGCCCGGGGCGGGTATCCCCGGCACCGCGGCGGCCACGCAGGGGCCTCCCGACGCTCGGGGCCATGCGGGCGGCAACGAGGGCACCGGCTCTCCCGGGGAGGAGAACGGCGCCCACCGTGCACCGTCCGACTACGACGCCGAAGCGGCCCCCACCACGCCCCGCACGGCCCACGGCGCTGACGTCGCCGACTCGCCCGCCGATGACGACGCCGGCGCGCTCGGCGACGACGATGACACGGCCCCCACCACGCCCCGCACGGCGGGCACGGCCAGCACGGCCGGCGCGCCCGCCGACGACGATGACGACGCCGGGGCGCCCGGCACGATCATGACCGACGTGGCCGCGCTGGCCGCCGAGCGGGACGACTACCTCCAGGCGCTGCAGCGCCTGAAGGCCGACTTCGACAACTACCGCAAGCGGGTGGCCAGGCTCCAGGAGGAGCAGGCGGCCCGAGCCGCAGCCAGCCTGGTGGAAAAGCTGCTTCCGGTGCTGGACAACCTGGACCTGGCCCTGGCCCATCTGGTGGGCGACGTGCCGGCCACCGAGGATGCCCGGGCGCTCACCCAGTCGCGGGTCCAGCTGCTGGACGTGCTGGCCAGGGAGGGGCTGGAGCGTGTGGACGCAACCGAGGTGGCCTTCGACCCGACCGTCCATGACGCGGTTGCCCATGCACCGGCGCCCGAGGCCGCCGAGCCCGAGGAGGCGGCAGCGGCCGATGGCACCGTCGGACCCGGCGGCTCGGGCGCGTCCGGAAACGGGGCGGCCGGTGAGGGCCAGCTGGCTGCCGGCGCCCATGAGGTCGTGGACGACGTGATGCGGGCCGGCTACCGGTGGCGCGGCCAGGTGCTGCGCCCGGCCATGGTCCGGGTCCGGGGCTGAGCCGTGCCTCCCCAGCGGGAGTGGTTCGAGAAGGACTACTACCAGGTGCTGGGCGTGCCTTCGACGGCCGCCGACAAGGAGATCACGCGGGCCTACCGGAAGCTGGCCAAGCAGTACCACCCGGATGCCAATCCGGGCAGCGAGGACCGGTTCAAGGAGATCAGCGCCGCCTACGACGTGCTCGGCGACGCGTCGCGCCGCAAGGAGTACGACGAGGTGCGCCGCCTCGGCCCCATGGCCGGCGGGTTCGGAAGGGGCGGCTTCGGGACGCCGGGCAGCGGAGGCCCGTTCCGGGTCGAGGACCTCGGGGACCTGGGCGACCTCTTCGGGGGCATCTTCAGCGGCGGCCGCAACCGCCGCCGGACCCGCGGGCCCCAGCGGGGGGCTGACGTGGAGGCCGAGCTCCACCTGTCCTTCCCCGACGCCGTCCACGGGGCCACCACCACGGTCAACGTCCCCGAAGACGTCCGGTGCCACGTCTGCAACGGCAGCGGAGCGGCCCCGGGGACCGACACGCACACCTGCCCGCGCTGCAAGGGCCGGGGCACGCTCGACGACAACCAGGGCCTCTTCTCGCTCAGCACCATCTGCCCGTCCTGCAACGGGCGCGGGACGGTGGTGGACACCCCGTGCACGACGTGCGCCGGCACCGGCACCGAGCGGCGGGTCCGCGCCGTCAAGGTCCGGATCCCTCCCGGGGTGGAGGACGGCCAGCGGATCCGGGTGAAAGGGCGCGGCGCGCCGGGCCAGGGAACGGCGCCGGCGGGCGACCTCTACGTCGTGGTCCGGGTGGGCACGGACGCCCGATTCGGGCGCCGCGGTCGCAACCTGACCTCCAACGTGCAGGTCAGCTACCCGCAAGCCGCGCTCGGCACCACGGTGACGGTCCCCACGCTGGACGGGCCGGTGACCCTGCGCGTCCCGCCGGGCACCCAGCCGGGCACCCAGCTGCGGGTGAAGGGCCGGGGCGTGGCCGGCGGCGGCCGCAACGGGGCGAAGCCGGGGGACCTCCTGGTCCGCGTGGACGTCACGGTGCCCCGCACACTGACCGACGAGCAGCGCTCCCTGATGGAGCAGCTGGCCGCCGGGCTGGACGTCGAGGGCCGGGCCGGAGCGGAGGCGTGATGGCCGGCGGCGATCCGTACGCCCGCGGTGGCCGGCAGGCGGCGGGCGGCAGTGCCGCTCGGGGCGCCTCGCGCGCCGTCTACGTCATCTCGGTGGCCGCCGAGCTGGCCGGCGTCCACCCGCAGACGCTGAGGGTGTACGAACGCAAGGGCCTGCTCGATCCTTCGCGGACGACCGGAGGGTCGCGCCGGTTCTCCGACCGGGACCTCGCCCGGCTGCGCCGCATCCAGGACCTGACGGCGGCCGGGCTCAACCTGGAGGGCGTGCGCCGCGTGCTGGAGCTGGAGGGGGAGGTGTCCCGGCTGCAGCGCGAGCTGGAGCAGGCCCGGGCCGACGCGCAGGAGGCGGTGGCCCGTGTCCATCGCCAGTACCGGCGGGACCTCGTTCCCTTCGACCCCGCACCCGTCCGTTACGTCCCGGGCTCCGCCGCCCGGTCGGGACGCTGACACCCCGGTCACGCCGAGGAGGCCGACCTTTGAGGCGGCGCCCGGCCGGCCGGACACCGAGGAGGTAGCACCTGTGCCCATCGACCCAGACCGCTGGACCGTCAAGACCCGCGAGGCGCTGGCTGCCGCCCAGCAGCAGGCTGCCGCCTCCCACCACGCCGAGGTGACGCCCGAGCACGTCCTCACCGCGGTGCTGGCGGATCCCGAGGGGATCGCCCGGCCCATCCTGACCCGGCTGGAGGTGGACCCGGCCGACGCGGCGCGGCGCGTCGCCGAGCGTGTCGGGCGGCTCCCCCGGGCTGTGGGCGGCTCCGAGCCCGGCATGGCGAGGGCCACCCGCGACGGGCTGGAGCAGGCCGACGAGCTCCGGCGGGACATGGGCGACGACTACGTGTCGGTGGAGCACCTCCTTCTGGCCTGGGCCGACGGGCTGGGCGTCACCCGGGACCAGCTCCTGGCCGCCCTGCGTGAGGTCAGGGGCAGTCACCGGGTCACGTCTCCCAACCCCGAGGAGACGTTCCAGGCCCTCGAGCGCTACGGGCGCGACCTGACCGAGCTGTCCCGCCAGGGCAAGCTCGATCCGGTCATCGGGCGGGACGAGGAGATCCGCCGGGTCATCCAGGTGCTCTCCCGGCGGACCAAGAACAACCCCGTGCTGATCGGCGAGCCCGGGGTGGGCAAGACGGCGATCGTGGAGGGCCTGGCCAATCGGATCACCGACGGGGACGTGCCCGAGAGCCTGAAGGACCGCCGGGTCGTCGCCCTGGATCTCGGGTCCATGGTGGCGGGGGCCAAGTACCGCGGCGAGTTCGAGGAGCGCCTGAAGGCCGTGCTCAAGGAGATCACCGATGCCCAGGGCCAGGTGATCACCTTCGTGGACGAGCTGCACACCATCGTCGGCGCCGGCGCGGCCGAGGGGGCCATGGACGCCGGCAACATGATCAAGCCGCTGCTGGCCCGGGGCGAGCTGCGGCTCGTGGGCGCCACCACCCTGGACGAGTACCGCAAGTACATCGAGAAAGACGCGGCACTGGAGCGGCGGTTCCAGCAGGTGTTCGTGGACCAGCCGTCGGTGGCCGACACCATCGCCATCCTGCGTGCCCTGAAAGAGCGCTACGAGGTGCACCACGGCGTGCGCATCCAGGACGCCGCGCTGGTGGCCGCGGCCGTCCTGTCAGACCGCTACATCACCGGGCGCTTCCTGCCGGACAAGGCCATCGACCTGATGGACGAGGCGGGCAGCCGCCTGCGCATCGAGATCGACTCCATGCCGACCGAGCTGGACGTGGTGACCCGGCGTGTCCGCCAGCTGGAGATCGAGAAGGTGGCGCTGGACAAGGAGACCGACGAGGCGTCCCTGGAGCGGCTGGGCCGGCTGGAGGAGGAGCTGGCGGACCTACGCGAGCAGTCCGACGCCATGACTGCCCACTGGCAGGCGGAGAAGCAGGCCATCGACGCCATCCGCGCGCTGAAGGGCGAGCTGGAGGAGCAGCGGGCTGCCGCCGACCGCCTCGAGCGGGAGGGAGACCTGGCCGGAGCGTCCGCCATCCGCTACGGCGAGCTGCCCAAGCTGGAGCAGCGCATCGACCAGGCCACCACCGAGCTGGCGAAGCTCCAGGAGGGCCAGCGGTTCTTGAAGGAGGAGGTGGACGCCGAGGACGTGGCCGAGGTGGTGAGCCGCTGGACCGGGGTGCCGGTCACCCGGCTGCTCCAGGGCGAGATGGACAAGCTCGTCCGGCTGGAGGACACCCTGCACGCCCGGGTGGTGGGCCAGGACGACGCCGTGCGCGCGGTGGCCAACGCCGTCCGCCGCAGCCGGGCCGGCCTGTCGGACCCCGGCCGCCCCATCGGGTCGTTCCTCTTCCTGGGCCCGACCGGCGTGGGGAAGACCGAGCTGGCCAGGGCCCTGGCCGCGTTCCTCTTCGACGACGAGCGGGCGATGGTGCGCATCGACATGAGCGAGTACATGGAGAAGCACACCGTGTCTCGCCTCGTGGGTGCGCCTCCCGGATACGTCGGCTACGAGGAGGGCGGCCAGCTGACCGAAGCCGTGCGCCGGCGCCCCTACGCCGTGGTGCTGCTGGACGAGATCGAGAAGGCCCACCCGGACGTCTTCAACATCCTCCTCCAGGTGCTCGAGGACGGGCGCCTGACCGACGGCCAGGGCCGCACCGTGGACTTCACCAACGCCGTGCTGATCATGACCTCCAACCTCCCCGGCGACCCGGCCGGGTTCTTCAAGCCCGAGTTCATCAACCGGGTGGACGAGATCGTGCGGTTCCGGGCACTGACCGAGGACGACCTGGCGGTCATCGTCGGCATCCAACTGGCGCGGCTGCGGACGCGCCTGGCAGAGCGCCGGCTGTCGCTCACGGTGACGCCGGAGGCGGAGAAGGCACTGGCGGCCAGGGGCTACGACCCGGACTTCGGGGCCCGGCCACTGCGCCGGGTCATCCAGCACGCGGTGGAGGACCCGCTGGCCGTCGCCCTGCTGGACGGCCGCTACCACGAGGGGGACACCGTGACCGTGGACGTGGAGGGCGGCGTGGTCGCCCTGCGCTGACCGCAGCTGCGGCGCGCAGAGCCCGTCCCCGAGCTGCACATGCGGCGGGACTGGCCCCCCCGGGAGCGACGTCCTCGCAGCTGTCGCGACCAGGCCGTAGCCTCGACGGACATGAGCTCGGTACGCCTCCTGGTCGGCACCCGCAAGGGCGCCTTCGTCATCACGTCCGACGGTGCCCGCCGTGACTGGGCCATCGACGGCCCGCACTTCGCCGGGTGGGAGGTCTACCACCTGAAGGGGTCTCCGGCCGACGCCGACCGGATCTACGCCTCGCAGACGAGCTCGTGGTCGGGCCAGGTGGTGCAGCGCTCCGACAACGGGGGCACGGCCTGGGAGACGGTCGGGAACGACTTCGCCTACGCCGGGGAGACGGGTACCCACCAGTGGTACGACGGGACGCCGCACCCGTGGGAGTTCGCCCGGGTGTGGCACTTCGAGCCCTCGCTGGACGACCCGGACACCGTCTACGCGGGGGTGGAGGACGCGGCCCTGTTCCGCTCGACGGACGGCGGAGCCACGTGGTCGGAGATGCCCGGGCTCCGGACCCATAGCACCGGGTCGTCCTGGCAGCCGGGCGCGGGCGGGATGTGCCTCCACTCCATCGTCTTGGACCGTTCGGACCCGAACCGGATGTTCGTGGCCATCTCCGCCGCCGGGGCCTTCCGCTCCGACGACGCCGGGGACACCTGGAAGCCCGTCAACCGGGGACTCAGCTCCCAGTTCATGCCCGACCCCGAGGCCGAGGTCGGGCACTGCGTCCACCACATCACCCAGCACCCGTCCCGGCCGGACACGCTGTTCATGCAGAAGCACTGGGACGTCATGCGCTCCGACGACGCCGGAGACTCCTGGCGCGAGGTGAGCGGCAACCTGCCGTCGGACTTCGGCTTCCCCATCGCCGTGCACGCCCACGAGCCGGAGACGGTGTACGTGGTGCCCATCGAGAGCGACTCGGTGCACTGCCCGCCCGAGGGGAAGCTGCGCGTCTACCGGTCGCGGACCGGTGGGGACGAGTGGGAGCCGCTGACCGCCGGGCTCCCGCAGGCCGACTGCTACGTCAATGTGCTGCGCGACACCATGGACGTGGACCAGCTGGACCCCTGCGGCATCTACTTCGGGACCACCGGGGGCCAGGTGTACGGCTCGGCCGACGGCGGGGACACGTGGAGCGCGGTGGCTTCGCACCTGCCGGCTGTGCTCTCCGTCGAGGCCCAGCTGCTGCCGTGACGGCCGTCCGGGTCGCCCTGCCTACCCACTTGCGCTCCCTGGCCGGCCTCCAGCGCTCGGAGGTGGAGCTGACCGTGGACGGTCCGGTCACCCAGCGCAGCATCATCGACGCCCTGGAGGCGAGCTACCCGGCGCTGGCCGGTACGGTGCGCGACCGCGCCACGGACCGGAGGCGCCCCTTCGTACGGTTCTTCGCCTGCCGCCAGGACGTGTCGCACGAGCCGCCGGACGCCCTGCTGCCCGACCCGGTGGCTACCGGGGACGAGCCGTTCGTCGTGCTCGGCGCCATCGCCGGTGGGTGAGCCGCCCGGGCTGGAGGGACGGGTGGCGCTCGTGACCGGCGCCTCGCGCGGCATCGGGGCGGCCACCGCGCGCGCCCTGGACGCCGCAGGCGCCCGGGTGGTGCTGACGGGCCGGGACCCCGCCACGCTGGCCGCCGTGGCCGGAGGGCTCACCAACGACCCCGTGGCGCTCCCGGCGGACCTGGCCGAGCCGGACGCCCCGGCCCGGGTGGCCGGCGCTGCGATGGACGCCGCCGGTGGCGTGGACGTGCTCATCAACACCGCCGCCTTCGCCCGGCGACTGCCGATCACCGAGACCGACGCCGCCCTCGTGGACCGCATGCTGGCCATCAATGTGCGAGCCCCCATCCTGCTGGTGGGCGCGCTGGTGCCCCAGATGGCGGCCCGGGGAGGTGGCGCCGTCGTCAACCTGTCGTCCGTCTCCGGGGTGATCGGGACCCCGCGGCGCGCCGCCTACGCAGCCACCAAGGGGGCGATCGACGCCGCCACGCGCTCTCTGGCGATGGAGCTGGGGCCGCTCGGCATCCGGGTGAACTCGGTGGCCCCCGGCGTGGTGGACACGGCGATGTGGGCCGACAACAAGAAGGTGCCGGGCGTGGTGGAGTCGGTCAACGCCCTCACTCCGCTCGGCAGGTGGGCCACCTCCGAGGACGTGGCCGCGGTCATCGTCTTCCTGGCATCGGACGCAGCCCGCTTCGTCACCGGAGTGACGGTGGCCGCAGACGGAGGCATGGCCCACACGCTCGATCTCTACGCCTGACGGCCTGACGCCTGGCGGCGTGCGGCCCGACGTCCCGCCCCTGACGGCCTGACGCCGCCCGCCGCCGGGCCGGGCACGACAGGGTCGCCGCCCCCTCAGCGTCGAGCAGGCGCCCGGGAGCGGTCGGATACACTCGGGCTTCAGCCGAGACAGGGGAGCAGCGTGCCGGCAACGGTGGTCGTCGGGACCCAGTGGGGCGACGAGGGCAAGGGCAAGCTCACCGACCTCCTCGCCGCGGAGATGGACCTCGTGGTCCGCTACCAGGGCGGTCACAACGCCGGCCACACCATCGTGGTGGAGGGCGAGCGCTTCGCCCTCCAGCTGTGCCCGAGCGGCATCCTCTACCCCCACATCACGCCGGTCATCGGCAACGGCGTGGTCGTCGAGCCCCAGGCTCTCCTGGCCGAGCTGGACGGGCTGGCGGCCCGGAACGTGGACACCTCCCGGCTGGTGGTGAGCGGCAACGCCCACCTGATCATGCCGTACCACCTGGAGCTGGACCGGGTGACGGAGCGCTACCTGGGCAAGAACTCCCTCGGCACCACCAAGCGGGGCATCGGCCCGGCGTACGCGGACAAGGCGGCCCGTGTCGGCCTGCGGGTCCAGGATCTCCTCGACCCCAAGATCTTCCGGGAGAAGCTCGACGTCGCGCTGAAGGAGAAGAACGCCGTCCTGGCCAAGGTGTACAACCGGCTGCCGCTCTCGGCACCCGAGATCGCCGAGCGCTACCTGGGCGAGTACGCGCCCCGCATCGCGCCGATGGTCGGGGACACGGTGGGCATCGTCCACGAGGCGCTGGACGCCGGGCGCAACGTCCTCCTGGAGGGCGCCCAGGCCACCTTCTTGGACCTCGACCACGGCACGTATCCGTTCGTCACCTCCTCCAACCCGGTGGCCGGGGGGGCGTGCACCGGGACCGGGCTGGGCCCGCGGGACATCGGCCGCATCATCGGCATCGCCAAGGCCTACGTCACCCGGGTGGGGGCGGGGCCTTTCCCGACCGAGCTGCACGACCACCTCGGGGAGCTCCTGGTGGACCGGGGCCACGAGTTCGGGACGGTCACGGGCCGGCGCCGGCGCACCGGATGGTTCGACGCGGTGATGGCCCGCCAGGCGGTGCGCCTCAATTCGCTGAGCGAGATCGCCCTGACCAAGCTGGACGTCCTCGACAGCCTGGAGACGCTCAAGGTGTGCGTGGCCTACGAGTCCAACGGCGAGCGCTTCCGCCTCCCGCCGTACCACCAGTCCACGCTCCACCAGGTGACCCCGCTCTACGAGGAGCTTCCGGGCTGGGGCACGGACCTGACGGGGATCACCGCGGCCGGGGACCTGCCCCTGGAGGCCCGGGACTACGTGGGCTTCCTCGCCGACCAGATCGGTGTGCCGGTCCGGCTGGTGGGCGTCGGCCCGGGGCGGGAGCAGTTCGTGTCCTTTGCCGCGTGACGACCGCCCGCGTCTGCGTCGTCGGTTCGGGCGGGCGCGAGCACGCCCTGGCCGCAGCCCTGGCCACCGGCGCGGACGTGGTGGTCACGCCGGGCAATCCGGGCATGGCCGGCTCCTCCACCCCCGAGCACCGGGTGGAGACCACCCCGGCCCCCCCCGGGGAGATCGACGCCGACCTCTACGTGATCGGACCCGAGGTGCCGCTGGTGGGCGGTCTGGCCGACCGGCTCCGGGCCGCCGGCCGGCGGGTGGTGGGGCCGGGTGCCGACGGCGCCCGCCTGGAGGGGTCCAAGGCGTTCATGAAGGAGGTGCTGGCTGCGGCGCGTATCCCCACGGCCCGCTTCGGTGCCTTCACCGAGGTGGACGAGGCGCGCCGGTTCCTGCGCACGCTGCCCGGGCCCTGGGTGGTGAAGACCGACGGGCTGGCCGCCGGCAAGGGGGTGGTGGTGGCGTCGACCCTGGCCGAGGCCGAGGCCGACGTGGAAGCCAAGCTGGGTGGCGCCTTCGGGGAAGCTGGCCGGCGGGTGGTGGTGGAGGAGGGCCTCGCCGGCCCCGAGTGCTCCCTGCTGGCCCTGTGCGACGGGAGGGTGGTGGTGCCCATGGCCACGGCCCGTGATTTCAAGCGGGTGGGCGACGGGGACCACGGCCCCAACACCGGAGGTATGGGAGCGTTCGGTCCCGTGGCCGAGCTGGAACCCGCCCACGTGGACGAGCTGGTGGACGTTGCCATCGAGCCGTTGGTGGCCGAGCTGCGGCGCCGCGGGATCGACTACCGCGGCGTGCTCTACGCGGGGCTGATGCTGACGGAGGGCGGCCCCCGGGTGCTGGAGTTCAACGTGCGGTTCGGGGATCCCGAGGCCCAGGTGGTGCTCCCGTTGCTGGCCGAGGACCCGGTCGGGCTCCTGGGCGCGGTGGCCGACGGCCGCCTCGCCTCGGCGGTGCCTGGTGCCCGGCTGGAGCCGCCGGCGGGGGCGTCGGTGTGCGTGGTGCTGGCGGCCGAGGGCTACCCCGGGCACCCCCGGACCGGCGACGCCATTTCCGGCCTGGACGGAGAGGGGCGCCTGGGCCGCCCGGTCGAGGGCGTCACCGTGCACCACGCAGGCACCGCGCGCCAGGGGCCGGGCGAGCCCTTCCGCACCGCCGGCGGCCGGGTGCTCGGCATCACCGCCGTCGCTCCCGACCTGGCCGAGGCGCGCCGCCGCGCCTACGAGGCCGTGGGCACCGTGTCGTGGGCCGGGGCCCGGCACCGCCGGGACATCGCCGAAGCGGTGGTTGTCGGGTGATCCCCCGCTACAGCCCGCCCGACATGGCCGCCCTCTTCTCGGACGAGTCACGGATGGCGATGTGGCTCGAGGTGGAGCTGCTGGCCGTGGAGGGCCACGCCGCCACCGGGGCGGTCCCTGCCGCCGACGCCGCCGCGCTGCGGGCCCGGGCTCCGCTGGTGGACGCCGCATTCGTGGCCGACGTGGCCGAGCGGGAACGCGTGACCGACCACGACGTGGCAGCGTTCGTGGACGTCGTCCAGCAGCGCATCGGGGGCCCGGAGGCCGGCTGGGTCCATTACGGGCTCACGTCCTCGGACGTGGTGGACACCGCGCAGTGCGCCACCCTGGCCCGCGCGGCGGACCTGCTGGTGGCGGCGTCCGACGGCCTCGTGCAGGCGCTGCGGACGCGCGCCGAGGAGCTGATCGACACCCCTGTGGCCGGGCGCACCCACGGGATGCAGGCCGAGCCGACCACCTTCGGGGCCAAGTTCGCCCTATGGGCGCTGCAGGCGGATCGGGACCGGGAGCGCCTGCGCCGGGCCCGACGCGCCGTGGCGGTGGGCAAGCTCTCGGGGGCCGTCGGCACCTATTCCAACGTGGAGCCGGCGGTGGAGGCCTTCGTCTGCCGGTCCCTCGGGTTGGAGCCCGTGCCTGCCACCCAGGTCATCGCCCGGGACCGCCACGCCGAGTACCTCTACGCCTGCGCCTCGGCGGGGGCCACGGTGGAGCTCATCGCCACCGAGGTGCGGCATCTGGCCCGCAGCGAGGTCGGCGAGGCGGAGGAGCCTTTCGGCACGGGCCAGAAGGGCAGCTCGGCCATGCCCCACAAGCGAAATCCGATCCTCTCCGAGCGCCTGGTCGGGCTGGCCCGGCTGCTGCGCGGCTACGCCGTGGCCGGCCTGGAGGACGTGGCCCTCTGGCACGAGCGGGACATCTCGCACAGCTCGGTGGAGCGGGTGGCCCTCCCGGACGCGTCCATGCTGGCCTGCTACGTGCTGCGCCGGGCCACCGGGTTGGTCTCGGGGATGGTGGTCCATCCCGAGCGGGCGCGGGCGAACCTCTCGGACCTGGTCTTCAGCCAATCGGTGCTGCTGGCCCTGGTGGACGCCGGGCACACCCGGGACGGTGCCTACCGGGTGGTCCAGCGTTCGGCCCGCCGGGCCTGGGAGGAGCGGAGCACCTTGCGGGCCGTGCTCGAGTCCGACCCGGAGGTCACCCTGGACGCCGCCCGGCTGGACGAGGTGTTCGACCTCGAGCGAGTCCTGCGGCACCGGCGGCGGTTCCTCGACGCGCTGGCCCCCCTGGACGCCGCCACCCCCACCGCCGCCAGCCCCGCCGCCACCACCACCGCCACCCACACCCCCGAGCCCGCCGAGGGCGGGGGGGCACCGTGACCGAGCCGCTGCGCCGGGTGCATGCCGGCAAGGTGCGTGAGCTGTTCGACGCCGGGGACGGCCTCCTCCTGATGGTCGCCTCCGATCGCATCAGCGCCTACGACGTGGTGTTCGCCGAGCCCATCCCCGAGAAGGGCCGGGTGCTCACGGCCATGACCGCGTTCTGGTGCGAGGAGCTCTCGGACCTGGCCCCGGGCACCGTGGTCACCGCGACACCGGCGGCCATCGGCGAGCGGGTGGCCGCCCCCGCCCCCGCCGGGGAGCTCCTTGCCGGGGAGGGCTGGTCCGGCATCGACGGCCGGGCACTGCTCGTGCGCCGGGCCGAGATGCTGCATATCGAGTGCATCGTGCGCGGTTACCTGGCCGGCCAGGCCTACGACGAGTATGCGCTCTCCGGCACGGTGCACGGAACCTTGATGCCGCCCGGCCTGCGCCTGGCCGACCGCTTGCCCGAGCCCATGTTCACCCCGTCCACCAAGGCCGAGCACGGCCACGACCTCAACATCGGGTTCGACGAGGCGGCCGGCATCGTCGGGCGGCAGGCGGCGGCCGAGGCCCGGAGGATCTCGCTGGCTCTGTACGAGCGGGCCGCGGCCCGGGCCGCCGCCGCCGGCTTCATCCTCGCCGACACCAAGTTCGAGCTCGGGTACGTGGACGGCGTCCTCTCGCTGTGCGACGAGGTGGTCACCCCGGACTCGTCCCGCCTGTGGCCGGCGGACGGGGTGGTGCCGGGCCGCACGCCGCCGGCCTTCGACAAGCAGCCGCTCCGCGACTGGGCGGCGTCGAGCGGGTGGGACAAGCGCCCACCGCCCCCGACGCTGCCCCCCGAGATCGTCCGTGCCACCTCCGAGCGCTACGTCGCGGCCTACGAGCGGGTGACCGGCGCCCGCCTGGCCGACTGGTACGGTGCGCGGCGATGAGGTTCGCGGCGCGGGTGGAGGTCAGGCTCCGGCCCGGCATCGCCGATCCCGAAGGTGCCACCATCGAGCGCGCACTGCCGGCGTTGGGCTTCGAGGGTGTGCACGACGTCCGGGCCGGGCGCTCGTTCCGCTTCGAGGTGGACGCTGCCGACGAGCAGGAGGCCCGTCGCCGGGCCGGGGAGATCGCCCACCGGCTGCTGGCCAACCCGGTGATCGAGGACAGCGTGCTCGAGCTGGAGCCGGCCGGCCCCGGGGAGCCCGACTGATGGCGGCACGGATCGCCGTCGTCGTCTTCCCAGGGACCAACTGCGAGCACGACGTGGCGGCGGCGGTGGAGCGGGCCGGAGCCGCGGCCAGCCTCACGTGGCACCGCGATCGCGACCTCGGCCAGGCCGACGCCGTGGTCCTCCCGGGCGGCTTCGCCCACGGGGACTACCTGCGCCCGGGCGCGCTTGCCCGCTTCTCCCCCGTGATGGAGGCGGTGGCGGGCTTCGCCGCCGGCGGCGGCCCGGTCGTGGGCATCTGCAACGGGTTCCAGATCCTGACCGAGGCCGGTCTGCTACCCGGGGCGCTGGTGAAGAACCGGGGCCTGCGGTTCGTGTGCGCGCCGTCCCGAGTGCGGGTGGACTCCGAGCGCTCGGCGGTCACCGCCGGCGTGGCGGTCGGGACCGTCCTGTCCATCCCGGTCAACCACTTCTCGGGAAGCTACGTCTGCGATGCGCGGACGCTGGCCGCATTGCGGGACGGGGACCAGGTGGTCCTCCGCTACCTGGAGAACCCCAACGGCTCGGTGGACGACATCGCCGGTGTCGCCAACGCCGCCGGAAACGTGGTGGGGCTCATGCCCCACCCCGAGCGGGCCGCCGACGCGCTGCTGGGATCGACGGACGGCCTGGTGCTGCTGGCGGCGCTGCTGGCCCAGGCGGCCGGCGTGCGCGCCGCGTGACGGTGGCCGACGGAGAGCCTCTGCACCGCTCGCTCGGGCTGACCGACGGAGAGCCCCTGCACCGCTCGCTCGGGCTGACCGACGGCGAGCTGGCCTCGGTGGAGGAGGTCCTGGGGCGCAGGCCGAACCACCTGGAGCTGGCGCTCTACGCGGTCATGTGGAGCGAGCACTGCTCGTACAAGTCGTCCCGGATCCACCTGCGGCGACTGCCGACCGACGGGCCGCGGGTCCTCGTGGGCCCAGGGGAGAACGCCGGCGTGATCGACGCCGGGGACGGCATTGCGGTGGCCATCCGCATCGAGAGCCACAACCATCCCTCGGCGATCGAGCCCCACCAGGGCGCGGCCACCGGGGTGGGGGGGATCCTCCGGGACGTGTTCACCATGGGCGCCCGCCCGCTGGCAGTCATGGACCCCCTGTTCTTCGGCCCGCTCGACAGCGCCCGCCAGCGCTGGCTGCTCGAGGGTGTGGTGGGCGGGATCTCGGCCTACGGGAACTCGGTGGGGGTGCCGACGGTGGGCGGCGAGCTCACCTTCGACCCGTGCTACTCAGGCAACCCGCTGGTGAACGTCCTGTGCCTGGGTGCGCTGCCGGTCGAGCGACTGGTGCTGGGGCGGGCGTCGGGGCCGGGCAACCTGGCCGTGCTGCTGGGCTCCACCACGGGGCGGGACGGGATCGGCGGCGTCAGCGTGCTCGCTTCGGCCGGCTTCGGCGGCGAACGCGAGGGCGCAGCCGACGACGCCAAGCGGCCCAGCGTCCAGGTGGGGGACCCGTTCGAGGAGAAGCGCCTGATCGAAGCCTGCCTGGCTCTCCTGGACGCAGGCCTGGTGGTGGGCATCCAGGATCTGGGCGGCGCCGGACTGGCCTGCGCCACCAGCGAGACCGCGGCCCGCGGAGGGGTGGGCATGGACGTGGACGTCTCGGCCGTGCCCTGCCGGGAGCCGCACATGGCGCCCTGGGAGGTCATGACCTCGGAGAGCCAGGAGCGCATGCTGGCCATCGTCACCCCGGCCGCCTGGCCGGAGGTTGCCGAGCTGTGCCGCCGGTGGGAGGTGCGCGCCACGGCCATCGGCACGGTGACCGAGCCGGAGGTCACCCCCGGGGGTCCCGTCGGCCGCCTGCGCGTCCTGGAGGGGGCCGGCGGGGCGGTCCTGGCCGATATCCCTGCGGCCTCGCTGGCCGACGACGCCCCCCTCTACGACCGCCCCCGGGCGGCACCTGCCGGCCTTGCCGATCGCCTGGCCGACGATCCAACCGGCAGCGAGCCAGCCGGGGACTGCGGCGCAGAGCTCGTGGCCCTCCTCGCCGACCCCAGTTGGGCCTACCGCCAGTACGACCACCAGCTCTTCTGCAACACCGTGGTCGGGCCCGGCGGCGATGCCGCCCTGCTGCGCCTGGCCGGACCTGGGCTGCCGCCCAGCGAGCGGGGGATGGCCGTCACCACCGACTCGGCCCCCCGGTGGTGCGCCATCGATCCCCGTGCGGGGACGTCCCTGGTGGTGGCCGAGGGGGTGGCCAACCTGGCCTGCGTGGGGGCCAGCCCGGTAGCGGTCGTCAATTGCCTCAACTTCGGCAACCCCGAGCACTCCGAGGTGATGTGGCAGCTGTCCGAGGCGATCGACGGATTGGCTGAAGCCTGCACCGCATTCGGGCTTCCCGTGATCGGCGGCAATGTCAGCCTCTACAACGAGAGCGCGGGGACGGACATCGACCCGACGCCGGTGGTCGGGGTGCTCGGCCTTGTGGACGCCCTCCGTGCCCGGCCCCCGGGCGTGGGACTGGCCGAGGGGGCGTCGGTCGTGCTGCTCGGCCGCCGCAGCGATGGCGGACCTGGCCACCCGCACCCGCTGGGCGGGAGCCGGTGGGCGGTGGAGGGCCGGGGAAGGCGGGGCGGGAAGCTTCCCGGCCTGGACCTGGCGGCCCACCGGGCGGCATGCGAGCTGGTGGCGGCCCTGGTTGCCGAGGTGGCGGGCGCGCCGCCCGGTGGCACGGGACTTGGAGGCGGGGACGGCGGGGACGGCGGGGACGGCCCGATGGTGGCGGTCCACGACGTCTCGGGGGGTGGCCTTGGGTTGGCCCTGGCGGAGATGGCCATCGCCGGGGGCGTAGGCGTCCGGGCGCGGGGCATCGCCGGCCACGCCGAGCTCTTCACCGAGCTGCCGTCCCGGTTCGTGGTGGCCACGCACGAGCCCGGTCCGCTCGTGGCCCGAGCTGAGGCGGCGGGTGTGCCCGCGGCGGTGCTGGGCGCCGCCGGCGGCCGTTCGGTCGTGATGGAGGGCGCCGACGGCTCCGCCCTGGTCGACCTGCAGCTGGCCGAGTTGGCGGGCAGCTGGCGGGACGCCCTGCCGTCCCGGCTGGATGCGCCAACGGAGGGCGCCGGCAACGCGCGAGGCTGACGGGGGTGAAGCGGCCGTGAGATTCGCACAGGTGGCGAAGTCGGTCGTGTCGCCGGCCCATGGCGACCTCAAATCGCTCACCTTGACCGAGCGAGGCCGTGAGCTGGTTGCCTGGTGTCCGGACGACGAGATCTTCACGCTCTCGCGCGAGCTGGTGCTCGACCGCATCTACGAGGGCCGGGGCGTGGCGCTCCGACCGGGATTGAAGACCGTTGTGGACGCCGGAGCCCACGTGGGCATCTTCAGCCTCCTGGCCTCGCAGTGGGCCGAGCGGGTCGTGTCGCTGGAGGCGTGGCGGCTCAACTTCGAGCTGCTGACGATGAACGTGCATCGCAACGCCGTGGACAATGTGGAGCCGCGCCACTGCGCGCTGTGGAGCAGGCCGTGCGACTCGCTCCGGTTCTCGGGGGCAGGACACAGCGGCGGGGGAGCTGTGGTGGCGGAAGGGCCGGGACCGCAGGGGTCCGGGGAGTCGACGGTGCCGGCAACGTCGATCGACGCGCTGGTCGCAGAGCTCGGTCCGATCGACCTCCTCAAGATGGACATCGAGGGCGCCGAGTACGCGGCGATCGGCGCCAGCGAGCGGCTTGACGCCGTCTCGGCCATCGTCGGGGAGATGCACCTGGAGAGCGCCGAGGAGCGGACGCGCCTCGACGAGCTGCTGGAGCGCCTGCGGGACGCCGGTTTCACGCCGGCCCTTGTCACCGAGGCCGAGCTGCTCTCACCGGGTCGGGTGGCTCGCCTGTGGCGGAACCGCAACGGCCTGGCGGGCCATCGGCTGGTGAAGGCCCTGGCCGTCGCCTACTGCCTGGCGCCGGTGCACAAGCCCCTGCGGGCGCCCGGCGCGACGTACGAGCTGCCGATCCTGATCGCCGGCCGCCCCTGACGGCCGCTCCGGCACGGAACGCTCAGCCCGGCTTGACCCACTCGGCCACGAGGTCGATGTTGAGCAGCTCCTCGTCGGCGTACTCACCAAGCTCCCCGGCGGCCCGGAGCTCGTGGAGCTGGCGGACCCGCGCCGGGTCCTGATCGGGCCGGAAGCGGAAGGCCACACCGGGCCATCGGGACGTGAAGAGCGCCCGCCACCGGTCGAGCCGGATCTCGTTCAGGTAGCTGTTGGGCTGGACCCGATCTTTGAACTGGGGCCGCAGCTGCGACCACGGCGGGATGGCCTCCCGCCGGTTGGCGAAGATCCGCACGTCGTGGCAGCCGCTGTCGCTGGTGAAGAGGTGCACGCTGATGTACGCCAACCCACCGGGGCGCAGCACGCGGCCGATCTGGCGCATCACCGCTTCGGGGTCGGTCAGATGCTCGAAGCAGGAGTGGGAGAACACGCAGTCGAAGGACTGGTCGGCGAAGGTCATGGCGCCGGCGTCCATGGCCACGACCGGCAGGTCCCGCGGCATCGCCGCCCCGGCCTGCCGTTCGAGCTCCCGGCGGAAGGTCTGGTCGAACCCCGTCAGCTTGCGGCCCACCGTCTTGAGCGTCCGGATGCCGCCGTTGGAGCGGAGCATGTGGAGGTACTCGAGCGCCGAGGGGTGCTGGGGGATGACGTCCAGATCGATCCCCGTCACCTGGTTGCGGACCCCGAAGTAGGCCATCTCCAGGAGCTGCTGGCCGGGCCCTACAACCAGGATGTCCTTGGCCGCCAGCGCGCTGCCGAGGGCAGCCTCCATCTCCGCCGTGCTGGCTTGGAGCTCGGCAAGGAGGGTCCGGGCCCTTCCGGGCACGTCCTTACGCTGGTCCAGCCACAGCACGGACAGCTCCCGGGCCCGCCCGATCGCCCCGAGGCGGCGGTCGGCGTACGAGCCGGACGTTTCGGGCATGGCCACCGAGATTACCGGAGGCATCGCCCGCCGCCGCTGGAGCGCGTTGACTCATCAGAAACCTCCGCGTAGCGCCATTCGTTGACTCACCAAGGAATGCCCGCCTGAGGGGCATCCGCGAGCCCGGCGATGGGGGCGGCTACGCCCCGGCGATGGAGCTCTCGATGGGACAACGCAAGGCAGTGACCCAGAAGTTGGCGACGGTCTATCGGCGCGGATCCCGGGCGCAGAAGGCGAGGATCCTGGACGAGCTCGTGGAGCTGACCGGCTGGCACCGGGACCACGC
>DAHUZE010000053.1 GCA_027306755.1 Acidimicrobiaceae bacterium
TGGGGGCTGTCGGTCCCTCGGGCGCCTGGGGGACGAGGAACTGCTTGGTCCGCATGTCGAACGCCAGCCCCGCGGCGAAGTCACGGTCGACTCGGTCCTTCCAGGTCTGGGCCAGGCCGGCCTTGTAGAAGCGCTTCTGCCACTGGACACCGTCGGCCTTGCCCTTGATGTCCCAGCAGTCGACCTTGCGACGCCGGATCTCTCCGGTGCCCCGGTCGGTGAACCGTTCGCTCCCGGTGGCCTTGACGACCCACACCTGGAAGGTCTTCGGGATCCACGGGTCGGGATAGACACGCTCCATAACAGCCTCCCTTCGGCCCCTTGGTCACCCAGTGGCCACCGGCTGCTGGGGACCGAACCTGGGGCCAAGCCTAGCCCGGTCAGGTTGGATATAGGTTGGAAACACCGCTCCGGACCGGTCCAGAGGAGCCTCTTGTGGCGCCCTACAACGGCCCGGCAGAGGGCCCGCAAACCCCCGAGTTGCTGCTCTGCACCGGTTCAAGAAGTTGGCTGTGAACAGCGATTTCGTTCGATACCCCGCCTACTCGTGGAGTACGGGCGGATCGGCTACAGTGGAGGGCAGGGAGAGGTGCGAGAGCGGCCGAATCGGACTCACTGCTAATGAGTTGACTGGGGAAACCTGGTCCGAGGGTTCAAATCCCTCCCTCTCCGCCGGCCCAGGGCGTCGGGCGGGGCCCCAGCGGTCCCCACCCGACGCCCTGGCTCGATCCCGCAGGGTCCGCCTGAGCGGTGGGCCGAACAGAGAGGACGCGCATGCCCGACGGGCGCTACTGGCTGCAGACGCTGGGCTGCCCGAAGAACCAGGTGGACTCTGACAAGCTTGCCGGCGTCCTGGACACCGAGGGCTACCGGGCCGCTTCCGCTCCGGAAGAGGCCGATCTGGTGGTGGTCAACACGTGCGCGTTCATCGACGCCGCGCGGCAGGAGTCGATCGACACGGTGCTGGAGCTGTCCGACGCCCGGGCGCCGGGCGCCCGGCTGGTGGTCACCGGGTGCATGGCCGAGCGCTACGGGCGTGAACTGGCGGAGGCCCTGCCGGAGGTGGACCTGGTGGCCGGCTTTGGACGGTCAGTTGTGCCGGCGGCGCTGACCGCGCCCGCACCGAGGGGGCCGGCCGGATCGGCCCGGGTGACCCTGCGGCCCCGGCGAGCGGTCCGCGGCGCCGGAGCCGGGCGTGCGGCGTCGGCCGCCGCCCAGGCGTTCGATCTCCTGTCCCTGCCCCGGCCGCCATCCGCAGCGCCGTGGGCGTACGTGAAGGTGGCGGAGGGCTGTGACCGGCGCTGCGGGTTCTGTGCCATCCCCTCGTTCCGCGGCGCGCAGCGCTCCCGCCCGGTCGCTGACGTGTTGGCCGAGGTGGAGCAGCTGGCGTCGGACCCGGCGATGCCCGTCGCTGAGATCGTGCTCGTGGCCCAGGACCTGGCCTCGTTCGGCCGTGACCGCTCGGCAGGCCCGGGTGGCCGACCACGCCCCACCCCCCTGGTGTCCTTGACCGAGCAGGTGCGCCGACTGGTGCCACGGACCCGCCTCCTCTACCTCTACCCGTCCGGGCTCACCGACGAGCTGGTGGATGCGGTGCTGGCCACCGGCGTTCCCTACTTCGACCTGTCGCTGCAGCACGTGTCCCGGCCGCTGCTGGCCCGCATGCGCAGGTGGGGCGACGGCGACCGCTTTTTGGAGCGGATCGGCAGGATCCGGGTGCGTGCGCCCCGGGCGACCTTCCGCTCGTCGTTCATCCTCGGCTACCCCGGTGAGACCGAGGAGGACCACGACGCTCTGCTCGCCTTCTTGGACCAGGCGCAGCTCGACTGGGCCGGGTTCTTCCCGTTCTCGCGGGAGTCGGGCACGTTCGCTGACAGCCTCGAGGGCCAGGTGCCCCCGGCCCTGGCCATGGAGCGCCTGCGGGAGTGCGCCGAGCTGCAGGACGGCATCACCGCCCGGCGGCGCGATGCCATGGTGGGCGACGTGCACCAGGTGCTGGTGGACGCTCCCGGCCGCGGGCGGACCGTGCACGAGGCGCCGGAGATCGACGGGATCGTGCGACTGCCGGGCAACCTGCCGGCAGGCTCGTTCGTGGACGTGGTGGTGACCGAGTCGCTGGGCACCGATCTCGTGGGTGAGCCGGCGGCGCCCGCGCGTGCTCTCGCTGAAAGGCCGGTGGCGTGAGCGCGAGGGCGGCGCCGTGACCGAAGCCGCGCCCGGCTACGGCCCGACCGCCCTGGCCACGCCGGCAAACGCGCTTACCGCGGCCCGACTGCTGGCCACTCCGGCCTTCGTCGGGCTCATCCTGGGACAGGGGGCGACGTGGCTGACGGTGGCCGTCGGGGTGGTGGTGGCCGGCAGCGACGGCGTGGACGGATGGCTGGCCAGGCGGCAGGGCACCACCCGCTCCGGCGCCTTCCTGGATCCGTTGGCCGACAAGGTCGTGGTGCTCGGCGCCTTCTTCGCGCTGGGTGCCCAGGGGCGTCTCCCGTGGATCCCGGTGGGACTGATCACTGCCCGGGAGGTGGGCATGAGCGCCTACCGGTCGTGGGCCGGCCGGCGCGGCGTGTCGATCCCGGCCCGCTGGTCGGCCAAGCTCAAGACGGTCGTCCAGGAGGTGGCCATCGCCACGTGCCTGGTCCCGCCGCTGGCCTCCCAGCACAGCCTGCAGCTGGGCGCCGTGTGGTTGGCGGCGGCCCTCACCCTCACGACCTTCGTCCAGTACGTGTGGGACGGTCGCCGCGCCATGCGGTCCCGCAGGCCCGGGGACCCGCACGCGCCAACCTCGCCGTCGTCGGCATGAGGGTCGAGATCGTGGCGGTCGGGACCGAGCTCCTACTCGGCCAGATCGCCGATACCAACAGCCGGTGGCTCGGCGAGCACCTGGCCGCCGCTGGCGTCGGCTCCTATTTCCACCAGGCGGTGGGGGACAACAGGGAACGGATCGTCACAGCGCTCAGGACCGCGCTGGCTCGGAGCGACGCGGTGATCACCTGCGGGGGCCTGGGCCCGACCCAGGACGACATCACCCGTGAGGCGATCGCCGAGGTGATGCACGTCCCGCTCGAGCGGGACGAGGCGACGGTCCGGCGGATCACCGAGCTCTTCGCCGCCCGCGGCCGCGCCATGCCGGCCAACAACGCCCGCCAGGCTGACGTGCCCCGCGGCGCGAGGACGATCGAGCAGCGACGGGGAACCGCTCCGGGATTGATCTGCCCGCTCGGCGGCAAGGTGGTCTACGCCGTCCCGGGCGTCCCCCACGAGATGGAGGAGATGTACACGCGTGCGGTCCTCCCCGACCTTCGCGCCCGCATGGCAGCGCGCGGCGAGGAGGGGGTGATCCTGAGCCGGGTGCTGCGGACCTGGGGCACCAGCGAGTCCGCGCTGGCGGAGCTCCTGCAGGGTCGGATCGACGCGCTCGACGCAGCCATTCCCGGCGCGACCGGGGTCACCTTGGCCTTTTTGGCGAGTGGCATCGAGGGGATCAAGGTGCGGCTGACGGCCCGGGGGCCCACAGAGGACGTCGCTTCGGCCCTCCTGGATGCCGAGGAGCACGAGGTCCGTGCTGTGCTGCATGCCGAGCTGGGCGACGTGATCTTCGGGGTGGACGGCGTCTCGATGGAGCAGGCCGTCGCCCGGTCCCTCGTGACCCGGGGCTTGACGCTCGGCGTAGCCGAGTCCCTGACCGGGGGCCTGATGGCCTCGAGGCTCGTGGCCGTGCCGGGGGCCAGCGCCTGGTTCCGCGGCGGGGTCGTCGCCTACGACGCCGCGGTCAAGCACTCCGTGCTGGGGGTTCCCGCCGGGCCGGTCGTCAGCGAAGAGGCGGCCGTCGCCATGGCGCGGGGCGCGCGCCGGGTGCTGGGCGCTGCGGTCGGCCTGGGTATCACCGGGGTGGCTGGTCCGGACTCCCAGGAGGGCGTCGCCCCGGGGACGGCGCACGTCGGGCTCTCGGTGCCGGGCGTCGGCGAGCTGAGCCGCGCGCTGCGGGTCCCCGGTGATCGCCAGCGCGTGCGCGAGTACTCCGCCATCTCCGCGCTCGACCTGCTCCGCCGTACGCTGCTCGACCTGCCCGAGGTGGCCGGAGCCATGTCGGGCTGAGGTTGCGACCGTTGGTTCCCGACGAGCCGGACCCGCCAAGCCCATCCGCCATCGAACAGGTGTTCGTCGATAGAGTGGCGGCGTCGCACGGGGAGGAGGCCTGCCCACCGCCTAGAGCGCTGTCACAGCCCGTCCGTACAGTCGGCCCGAACAATACGGCACAGCATCCAGAGGAGATGGAAACCCATGGCATCAGAGGACCGGGACAAGGCGCTTGCGATGGCGCTCGGCCAGATCGAGAAGCAGTTCGGCAAGGGCTCCGTCATGCGCATGGGCGAGAACGTGGACCTCGGCATCGAGGCCATCCCGACCGGGGCGCTCTCGCTCGACCTGGCGCTCGGCATCGGGGGGCTTCCCAAGGGTCGGATCGTCGAGATCTTCGGTCCGGAGTCCTCGGGCAAGTCCACCCTGGCCATGCACTGCGTGGCCGAGGCCCAGCGCAACGGGGGCATCTGCGCCTACATCGACGCTGAGCACGCCATGGACCCAACCTATGCCCGGGCGATCGGCGTCAACGTGGACGACCTGCTCATCTCCCAGCCGGACACGGGCGAGCAGGCCCTCGAGATCGCCGACATGCTGATCCGGTCGGGCGCCATCGAGATAATCGTCATCGACTCCGTGGCGGCCCTCACGCCCCGGGCCGAGATCGAGGGCGAGATGGGGGACACCCATGTCGGGCTGCAGGCCCGCCTCATGTCCCAGGCGCTGCGCAAGCTGGCCGGGACGCTGAGCAAGTCGAACACGATCGCCATCTTCATCAACCAGCTGAGGGAGAAGATCGGCGTCATCTACGGCTCCCCGGAGACGACCTCGGGAGGTCGGGCGCTCAAGTTCTACGCCTCGGTGCGTCTGGACATCCGCCGGACGGAGTCGATCAAGGACGGGGCTGAGATCGTCGGCAACCGCACCCGGGTGAAGGTCGTGAAGAACAAGGTGAGCCGGCCGTTCCAGCAGGCCGAGTTCGACATCATGTACGGCACCGGGATCAGTCGTGAAGGAGCGCTGCTGGACGTGGCGGTCGATCTCGGTCTGGTCAAGAAGTCGGGTGCGTGGTTCACCTACGAAGGCGAACAGCTGGGTCAGGGCCGGGAGAACGTCAAGACGTTCCTGCGCGAGAACCCCCAGCTCATGGCCGAGATCGACGACCGGGTACGCCAGCGGCTCCACGGGACCGAGTCCGAGTCCGAGTCCGACCTGGACCCCGATGACGAGCCGATCAGTCTGGACTGACCGATCGCGGGGCGCTCTCGACAGGTGGGCGGCACTGGCACTGGCCGCCACCGTGGCTGCCGTGCGCGGTCCGGCGTCGACCCAGCGCTAAGGCGTTGCCGTCACATGGATGGCGGAGGGGACCAGCTCGACCCACGTCCTACCCGGGTCCAGGCTGATCGGGGTCCCGGCGGTGGTGGTGAAGCTCGTGGGCTGGGCCAGTGTCGAGCGTGACCACCGGCCCGGGATCTCCTCGCCGTTGCGAAAGACGATGGCTGTACCGCTGGCGTTTGTGAACAGGTTGGCCTGTACCTCCAGCGCGCCCTGTGTGTTCTCGACCCACGGTCCGTAGTAGACGTTGACGTACTGGACGATGACGTTCTGCGCTCTGTTCTGTGCACCGTTGCTCAGGACGTCGGGCGTCGAGTTGAAGGACCGGAGGAAGTCCCTCTTGGATCGGTTCCACGTCCACACGACCGGCGAGTAGAACGAGAACGGGATCGAGATCGACGATACGGGCGCCCCGGCCGGTGCGGCGTTCGAGTACGTGAAGAGCGGCGCCGGGGGTGTGGTGGCTGTGGGCCGCATGTGCCAGACGGCTGCGGTAGACGTGTAGGTGTCGTACGGGGCCGAGCGCCCGGCCGGATGGCGCATGATCGATGTGTAGTCGCCCAGTTCGAAGTCGTTGATCGGCGAAGCGACGATGTTGTCGATCACCGGCTGGATGCCGCCGACGTGGACGAGGAGCGGGGATCCCAGCTGCCCGAGGATGCCGATGTCGATGTTGCGTGCAGACCGGACCGGACCGACCGTCGGCGCTGTGTGGCACTGGAAGACGGCCACGTACCGCGTGACGCCACCTTCGACCGGCTCCTCGAAGACCACGTCGGCCGCTGTGAGCCCGGTCTGCGGTCGGGCTGTCGGGTAGTTGTCGACCTTCACCGCCATCGCCGACCGGTGCGGGACCGCGCCACCGGGCGCCGGCAGCCCGGTGAGCGGGCAGACGGCTCCGCTCGTCGATGTGGCGGCTGCGACGGCAGAGCCGGCGGTGGTGGTGGTGACCGCCCCGGAAGTGCCCGGCGTGCCCGACGTCCCGATCCGGGTCACCGAGGACGGGAGCCCGGGGGTGCAGGCCGAAAGGAGCGAACCTGCCAGGACGGCGCAGGCCGTCAGCGCCCAAGACCGCCCAGCGCGCCGCATGCGCCCCCTGCGCCGCACCGAACCGGCCCGGTGCGGCCTCTCGGGTGCCGAGCGCACGCCGTGGGCCGCAGTCGGTCCGTCCATTGCGTCATTGTCCCGCCCGGGGCCCCAACGGAGGGTGATGGCGCCGGTGCAGGGTGGGCGCACTTCGGGTCGTGAACCGGGCCGCTGCCGGGGTCGCCCTCGGAGCCGGCGGTAGCGTCGGGGGAATGATTGCCAACCGGGTCCGCCCGTTGGGGACCCTGGCGCGCCACGCCCTCCACCGGCTGGCCTCCGACGTGCTGCAGGACGCTTGGGACTGGGCCGCAGTGGCCGGATCGGTTGGGCCCGGCTCTCCCCGTGGGAGGCGGTTCGGCGCGTTCGGGGCGGGGAGCATGCTCGCCTTCCCGCCCGGTGCCGTGTTCAACGAGGCGTCGATCCACATCGGCGAGGGCACCCTCGTCGGCCCGGGCGTCTCCCTCACCGCCGGCATGGCGCCGGGCCAGCAGATGGTCAGCTCGCCAGTGGTCCGGATCGGGGATCGCTGCGTGATCGGCCGGGGCAGCCACATCGTCGGCCATTGGTCCGTCGACATCGGCAACGACGTCCAGACCGGCCCGTACGTGTACATCACCGACCAGAACCACGGCTATCTGGATCCGGACCAGCCCATCGGTCGCCAGTGGCCGGTTGAGGCCGGGGTGTCGGTCGGCGCGGGCAGCTGGCTTGGCGCCCACGCCGTGGTCCTGCCGGGCGCCGCCATCGGGCGCAACGTGGTGGTGGCCGCCGGCGCGGTCGTCCGCGGCGCCGTGCCCGACCGTTGCGTGGTGGCCGGAGTTCCCGCCCGCATCGTGCGCCGGTTCGTGGCCGGCCGGGGCTGGGTCGACGCGCCGAACCGCCCTGCGGACCGCCAGGGACAGGTGCAGGAGCAGGAGTGACCGCCACCGCCGAGGCTGGCACGGATGCTCGCCCATCGCGCCCGCCGACGGTGGCGGTGATCGGCGCCGGGCGGTGCGACGGGGCCACCGGAGCGGTGGCGGAGGCGGTCGGGGCCGCGGTGGCCCGTGCCGGGGCCGTGCTGGTGTGCGGCGGACTGGGCGGGGTGATGGCGGCCGCGTGCCGGGGGGCGGCCGGGAGGGGCGGGCTGACGGTAGGCATCCTTCCCGGCGGGGACGCCGCCGCCGCCAATCCCTGGGTGGGGCTTGCCCTTCCCACCGGCATGGGCGAGCTGCGCAACGGCCTGGTCGTCCGGGCTGCCGACGCCCTCGTGGCGGTGGGGGGCGGGTATGGGACCCTCTCCGAGCTGGCCCTTGCCCTCAAGATCGGCCGGCCGGTGGTCGGCATCGGGACCTGGGTCCTGGTCCGACCGGACGGCGAGGCCGAACGGGGGATGCAGTTAGCCGACGGGCCGGTGGAGGCGGTGGCCCGCGCACTCACCCTGGCCGGCCACCCCGACGCGGCGAAGGTCCTGCTGAGCGGGGATCTGGGCATGAGGGAGCGGTTGAACACGGAGGAGCGGAGCGAACCCCGGTGACGAGCGGGGCAGCCCCGTGGTATCGTAAGAGTGTCTCGAGTGTGCCTCGCGGGACAGGGGGAAGGTCGCATGAAGGGCAGCACTGGCAACGCCCGGAGGGCAGTGGTCAGTCGCGCTTCGCGCGCCGCTCCACCGTGCACGCAACAAGATGTGTGCGACGGCCCCGGAGAGGTTATTGCTCCTAGGTCGCGGACCAGCTGGTTCCCTGTGCTCCATGGGCGGGGGTTTTTCTAGCGGTCTGTGAGGTGTCGGCCCCCCTTCCCCATCCCCATCCCCCGGGGGGCCGACACCGATTCTTCCGTATGGTGGCGGCTGAGTGGGGGATGTCCGCTCCAGGCCACCCGGGAGTCGTCGTCGGAGCAACCCCGGTGTCACCTCGTGATGGGCGTTGTCCTTCAGCGGGAGGGGCCTCTGGCGACACCCGTTGACCCCACGGCATCTTGCGACCACCTTCGAGCTCGCATCACCGGCGGGGGGCTGGACGGTCGTAGCGCCCGATGGCCAGGCCCACGACCGATGCCGCCCCGGCGTCGAGCAGCGTTGCGGCCGCCGACTGCAGGTGGGCACCGCTGGCGTAGACGTCGTCCACCAACAACACCCGCAACCCCGTGACGGAGCCGGCCCGGTAGGCGTCCGGGCGGGGATGCCGGTGGTGCGGCGTGGTCCCGGCGGCCACGAGGGTGTCGAGCATGGGCGGGAGATGGGCCGTGGCTCGGACCACCGCCGCCAGGGGATGTGGGGGCGGCCGCCCCCCACGACTGGACGGGACCACCAAGGTGGCGTCGAGCCCGCCCGGCGCAACCGTCGCGAGGCGGCGGGCGCAGAAGGCGTCCAGGATGGCGGACAGCCGGCGCTGCTGGCGGCGGGCCACCTCCGGTTCCCCCGACTTGTACTGGCGCAGGGCGCGGTAGAGGCCGCTGCTGGGTCCCACCGCGCGCACAGCGGTCACCGGCACCAGGGGCCGTCCCAGCGCGACGGCCACCGACCGGCAGCTCATGCACAAGCGGTACCCCCGGGCGGTGCGACCGCCGCAGGTCCGGCACGGGACGCCGGCGGCCCCCTCCGGGGCGGGTGTGGCGCAGAGCGCCGATGTGAAGCGGCGGCTCGATCGTGGCGGAGCGACGGAACCCACGGCGCGCACCGTACCGGGGGGGTGCGCGCCGGCGGATCAGCCCAGGCGGTCGCGGAGCCGGTCCATGAAGTGCAGCACCGGTCCTCCGAGCACGTTGCCCGGCGGAGTGTGCGGGGCGTGCGGGTGCGGGTGCGTGGGCGCCCGAAGCTTGGCCGTCTCGTAGCGCGAGCCGAGGGAGGTGCGATCCAGCGTGTCGTCGAAGCGCACGATGGCCGGCAGGATCTCCTCCTCCTCGGCCCGGGCGTGAGCCAGGACCGCCGCCTCCAGCTCCCCTAGCGCGGCGGCAAACTGGTCGGACCCGGGGTCCATGTCCTCCATGGCGGAGAGCAGCTCAGCCGCCTGCTGCTGCTCGGCCAGCCGCGCCTCGATCGCGGGCTCCCCCTGCTCGATCATGCGCAGCGCCGGGAAGACCACGATCTCCTCGGCCACTTCGTGCACGGCCAGCGAGCTCAGGAGGTCGGGCCAGACCCGGCCGCGATCGCCCGGGAGCGCAGTGGTGATCGTGGCGAAGAGCGCCCGTATGGTGCGGTGGTCGGCTTTGACCGCCTCGACGACGTCGATCTCATCTCCGGTCAGTGACATGGCCGTCACGTACCCCCGCGGGGTGCGGGTAACCGCGGCCCCAACCGATGCCTCAGCCGCCGTCGGCATGCCGGCGCACGGAGCCGAGCGCCCCGGCGAGGTCCGCCCACAGGTCCTCGGCGTGCTCCAGGCCTACGCTGAGGCGCAGGAGGCCTGGGGGCACGTGTGCATCGCCGGGCCAACGGGACCGCCGCTCGATCGTCGTCTCCACGCCGCCCAGGCTGGTGGTCGGCACGGCCAGGCGGACGGAGGCCACCACCTGGTCGGCCACGGCCGCATCCGGGACGTCGAAGGCGATCATGGCCCCGAACCCCCGCATCTGAGCCAGGGCCCGGGTGTGGCCGGGATGCGAGGCCAGGCCCGGGTAGCGGACCCTCGTCACTGCCGGGTGGCCTTCCAGGCGAGCGGCCAGCACCGCGGCCGTTGCCTGCTGGCGCTCCATGCGCACCGGGAGCGTCCGCAGGCCTCGCAGGGCCAGGAACGCCTCCATGACCCCGGGCACGGCCCCTTCCCGGGTCCGGTGGGCCAGGAGGGCCGCGTGCCGGGCGCGGTCGGTCGCCACCGTGATGCCAAGCAGAAGATCCGAGTGGCCCCCGATGTACTTGGTGGCCGAGTGCACGACGACCGAAGCCCCCCAGTCCAGCGGTCGCTGGAGCACGGGGGTGGCGAAGGTGTTGTCCACGACACTCGTAACTCCCGAGCGGGTGGCGGCGGCCAGGAGCCCGGGGAGGTCGGCGATGCCCAACGTCGGGTTCGTGGGGGACTCGAGCCACAGGCATGCCGGGCCGTCGACCGCCGACATGGCAGCCAGCGCGGCGCCCGTGTCGGTGACGTCCACGGCGCGGCCGTGGAGGCCGGAGTGCCCGGCGGCCACCGTGAGCAGCTCCCGGGTGCCGAGGTAGGCGTCGGCGGGATGGACGACGGTGGTCCCGGGCTCCAGGGTGGCCAGGACGGCCGCCACTGCCGCCTGCCCGGAGGAGAAGGCGAGCGCCGTGCCGCCCTCCAGCGCCCCCAGCGCGTCCTCCAGGGCCTCCCAGGTCGGATTGCTCCAGCGGCCGTAGCGCACGGTGTCGGCGTCGCGGAAGGTGGAGGCGAAGGTCGGCGGGACATTGAGGGGCGCCCCGGGAGCCCCGGGAGCACCGGGCAGCCCGCCTCGCCCCGCCGTCACCGCCACCGTCTCGGGGTGCAGCGCAGCTGCAGCCTCGGCGCCGCCCGGGCCGATGTGGCCGCCGTGCCCCGCGTCCGGCCCGATGTGGCCGCCGCACTCGTCGCCCTCCTCCACGTCACCCTCCTCCACGACACCCACCCCGCCTGCGCATCGACCTCCCCGGACGGAGCAGCTTGGGCGCCGCGGGCCTCTCTGTCAACGGCGAGCCCATCGCCGGGGCATTGGTAGCGTCCGGTAGGTGTCCGGCACCCGCGAGCACGCGTCCCTGACCGGCCCCAGCGCGGTGTCGAGGACGGTGTGGGTCGAGCGGGCGGTGGCGGCCGTGGCGGCGTGGGAGGAGCGCTTCGGCAGCGTCGAGCCGCACCCCTCCGTGACCGTGGACCCGATGCGACTCGAGCGGGCCTGGGACGAGTTCACCCACCGGATGGACGGCAACTTCCCCTTCTTCCATCCCCGGTTCGCCGGTCAGATGCTCAAGCCGCCGCACCCGGTGGCGGTGGCCGGCTACCTCGCGGCCATGCTGGTCAATCCGAACAACCACGCCCTGGACGGCGGGCCGGTGACCAGTGCGATGGAGCGGGAGGTGGTGGACAGCCTGGCCTCGATGTTCCACCTGCCCGACCCGTCGCTGGGGCACCTCACCTCCAGCGGGACCATGGCCAACCTGGAGGCGCTGTGGGTGGCCCGGCAGCTGCACCCCGGGCGCGCCGTCGTCCACGGCGCCAACGCCCACTACACCCACGGCCGGATGTGCGGCGTGCTGGGCGTGCGCGCCGTGGCCGTGGGAACCGACGGGCGGGGCCATCTGGACCTCGAGGCCGTGGAGGCGGCGTGCCGGCACGGTGACGTAGGCACCGTGGTGCTCACCGCCGGGGCCACCGGACTGGGCACGGTGGACGACGTGCACGATGCGCTGGCCCTGCGCGATCGCTACGGGGTGCGGCTCCACGTGGACGCCGCCTACGGCGGGTTCTTCGCCCTCCTGGCCTGGGCCGGAAACAGCGCCCCGGCCGTCCCCGCGGAGGCCCTGCGGGCCATCGGCCGGTGCGACTCGGTGGTGGTCGACCCGCACAAGCACGGGCTGCAGCCCTACGGGTGCGGGGCCGTGCTCTTCGCCGACCCGGGCGTCGGGTCCCTCTACCGGCACAGCTCGCCCTACACCTACTTCACCTCCGACGAGCTGCACCTGGGCGAGATCAGCCTGGAGTGCTCGAGGGCCGGGGCCGCCGCCGCAGCGTTGTGGCTGACGCTGCAGGTGCTGCCCCTGGCGGCGGACGACGGTCTCGGTCCCGTGCTGGCGGCCGGGCTCCGGGCGGCGCGGCACCTGGCCGAGGCTCTCGAAGGCAGCGACGGCCCGCTGCGGCTCTACCAGCCGCCCGAGCTGGACATCGTGACCTACTTCCCGCACCGCCCGGGCATGTCGGGCCCGGCGATCTCGGCCGCATCCGAGCGCATGCTGCGCCAGGGGATGGATTCGGCCGAGGACCCGGTGTGGCTCAGCACGTTGCGGGTGGACGCGGCGGACATGACCGCCCGGCACCCCGACGTGGCCCCGGACCCCGCCGGTGCCCCCGTGACCGTGGTCCGCAGCGTGCTGATGAAGCCGGAGCACGAGACCTGGGCGGAGCCGCTCGCCCGGCGCCTGGCCGCCCTGGCCGAAGCGGCGCTCGGCGAAGGACCGGGCCCGATCCCGGGGCCGGGGGCCGCCGGCACGGGGCACCTAGCCCAAGCCTTGAAGAACCAGTCCCGGCGGATTGAGGCAAGTTTGGCAACAGATTCGGCGCGCTGACGGCTGCCCGGATGCAATATCAGGGTCTGAAGCGGTCGCTGACGGGATGGTGCGAGCGGACGAGCTCCCAGGTCTCGTTGCCTCCGACCACCCAGCCGCCGGTGCTCGTTCGCTCCCCACTGCCGCCTCCGAACGCCACGACGCCGCCCACCGACCGATCGAAGGCGAGCGTGAAGTACTGCGGGTTCACTGGAACCGGTCGCATCCGGGCAGCGATCGGGTACCAGGCGTCGTGGGTCCAGGCGAAGAGGTTGGGCGGATGCGATGTGTGCGCCGAGGACGGTGTCGTGTCGGCCGTGTCTCCGAAGGCGATGATCTCCGAGACGGCCTCATCGGTGACCCACGGCGCCGATTGGGTAAACATGCCGGGGGCCGTGCCACGGTTCAGGTGCACGGCGGTGCGGGATTCGAGCATTCGCCAGTGCGTGCCGGTCCACCACCAGATCGCTTGGGATGTAGACGCCTGCGCGACCATGCGATGCGCGTTCGGGTCGTAGGCCATGTAAGCCAGGTGCGGCGGCGGCGCCTTCCTTTCCCAGCCGTACGGTCCGAGCACCTCGGTGGCCGGCGGCGCCGATCCGGGCGGCACGAACCGTGGGGTAAAGACGAGCTGGCGGGTGGCGGGATCGTAGATCAACAGCCCGGAGCCAATCCCTGAGGCCGGCCCGGTCGCAAGCATCTTGTGCCAACGGGTTCGGGTCCACAACCAGGTAGAGGTAGACGGACTCAGCTGGGTGGAGCCGCTTGGCGTGGCCGATGACGTCACTAGGACCAGGGTCCGGAGCTGTGGGTCGTAGGCGAGCACACCAGGTCTCGTCCCCCCGGGCGGAGCCGACGCCGACTTCATCTGCGCCCACTGGTCATGGGTGAACACCCACGTGTCGGTCAGCACGGTGGACGTCTGTGCCGGTGTGCTGATGCTGGGCTGGACCCGACGAAGGCCCCCGACCAACACAAGCTGGCCGGTGACAGGATCGTAGGCCATCGGCGCTGTGATGCGCACCGATGGTACCGAGCGGGTTTCGACGCGCCTCCACTGCAGCCCCGTCGTTGCGACTGTGGGTGACGACGTTGCGACGCCCTGGTCCTGAGACACAGGCGCCCCGGAGCGTTGTGCGAACTCGAACGCAGTGGGCGGGTTTGCCGCTGCGACTGCGCACAGGATGGTTAGAGCCGTCACACCGGCTGACGCCAGGACTCTCAAGGATCCCGCCCAACCCGGTGCCGTCGGGCCGGGCGGGCCAAAAGAGATACGGCACACGATGCTGGCGGTTCGCTGGGACCGGTCGTGGCCCATTCCAGCGAACTGATGAACACCCAGTCTCCCACGTCATTTGGGGTCAAGGAGCCATGGAAAGACGCGGCCATCGGGCAGGCTAGCTACGACCCGATTGTGGTGCCGAAGA
Organism: Acidimicrobiaceae bacterium; assembly: GCA_027306755.1. GTDB lineage: Bacteria > Actinomycetota > Acidimicrobiia > Acidimicrobiales > RAAP-2 > JAJYVT01. Next base: position 14,101 of record DAHUZE010000053.1, read on the forward strand.
GCGGAAGGTGCACCGGCTCCTTCAAAACATCGTAGTCTCTCACCGACCCGCAAGACGTCTGCCAGTACTGCCAGTCGTCACGATAGTTTGATGTGGCGAACCACTCGGCCGCGACGAAGCTTCCCGGCCAACTGGTGTAGTTGCAGATCTCGTAGGTTTCCTTGAGGGTGCCCGAGATATTCGAGTCGGCACCCGTGCCGAACGAGTGACGCCATTGACTTGTGGCCGAGTACACAGCGTACTGCCATATTGTAGACGGAGAGTGTCTGTAGGTGCAATGTGATGTCGCTGATGACCGGTGCGCGATGTAATCGGTGAACCCGTCGAACGTCTGGCGGTTTCGTGTCGGGTTTGCCTTCCACCCGTATGTTGTCGCTCCCTCGATGTCTAACCCCATGACCCAGGAAAGGTATGTCTTGGAGTCGTGCGACAGGTAGTTCACTGTGGCGAAGTACCCCTGGGCCCAC